>JAABPT010000461.1 GCA_011391855.1 Burkholderiales bacterium | reverse complement strand
CCCGGCATCTACCGCAGCCAGGCCAGCATGCTGCCGGGCGTGAAGGTGCGCATGGGCACCAAGCCGGCGCCGCACGCCGGCATGGGCGTGGCGCAGTACGCCTGGTCCACTTCGCCGCTGCGGCGCTACGTGGACCTGGTCAACCAGTGGCAGATCATCGCCTGCGCGCGCCACGGCCGCACCGCCGCGCTGGCCGCACCGTTCCGGCCCAAGGACGCGGCGCTGTTCTCGGTGATCTCGGCCTTCGACGCCGCCTACGGCGCCTACAACGGCTTCCAGCAGGCCATCGAGCGCTACTGGACGCTGCGCTGGCTGGAGCAGCAAGGCGTGGCCGAGATCGACGCCGCGGTCATGAAGGACGGCCTGGTGCGCGCCGAAACGCTGCCGCTGGTCTTCCGCCTGCCCGGCACCGAGAGCCTGCCGCGCGGCAGCCGCGTGCGCGCGCGCATCACCGGCATGGACCTGCTCACGCTGGACCTGCACGGCGTGCTGGCGGCGCGGCTCGACGCGGTGGCCGCAGTGGCCGAAGCCGAGGAAGAAGGCGCCGAGGACGAGATCGAGGCCAGCGGCCCGCTCACCATCGCCATCGAGCTGGACGGCGGCACCGCCGGCGCCGAAGCCGTGGCCAGCCCGGCCTGAGCACGCACCCGAGAACGATGCACTGGCGCAACCTGACCACGCTGCACTGGGCGCTGCTGGCCTCGGCCGCCGTGCACGGCGCGCTGCTGACGGTGCGTTTCGTCGATCCCGAAGGCTTCAACCGCGCCTTCCGCGACACGCCGCTGGAGGTGATCCTGGTCAACGCGCGCAGCAGCGAGCCGCCGGTGCAGGCCCAGGCCATCGCACAAGTCAACCTGGCCGGCGGCGGCGAAGCCGATCGCGGCCGCGCCACGTCGCCGCTGCCGGTGGCGGCCACGGTGGCCGTCGGCGATGCTGCCGACGACGCGCGGCGCCGCATCGAAGAGCTGCAGCAGCAACAGCAGCAATTGCTGGCGCAGATCCGCCGCGAACTGGCCGCGATGCCGCCGCCGGACCCGCGGCGCGAAACCGGCGACCCGCAGGAGCGCGAGCAGGAAGAACGCCGGCGCCAGCTGCTGCAGTTGCTGGCCGAGATCGAAAAGCGAATCAACGAAGAGAATGCGCGCCCCAAGAAGCGCTATATCGGCCCGGCCACGCGCGAGGCCGTGTACGCGCTGTACTACGACGCGCTGCGCCGCCGCATCGAAGAGCGCGGCACGCGCGACTTCCCGGAAATCAACGGCCGCAAGCTCTACGGCGAGCTCACGATGAACGTGACGGTGGACGCCACGGGTCGCGTCGTCGAGGCCGAGATCGTGCGCCCTTCCGCCTCGCGCCGGCTCGACCAGCAGGCGGTGGCCATCGTGCACGCGGCATCGCCCTTCGGCGCCTTCAGCCCGGCCATGCGCGCGCAGGCCGACCAGATCGTGGTCACCTCGCGCTTTCGCTTCACGCGCGACGAAGGGCTGGAAACCCAGCCGATGGCGCAATGACCGCACAGCCAGACACCAACCCCGACCGCTACGCCGTGCTGGGCAACCCGGTGGCGCACAGCCGCAGCCCGTTCATCCACGCCGCCTTTGCACGGCAGACCGGGCAGCCCGTCGAATACGGCCGTGTGCTGTGCCCGCTGGACGGTTTCGCCACCGCAGTGCGCGAATTCGCCAGCGGCGGCGATAGCAGCCATAGCGGCCGGGCCCGCGGCTGCAACGTCACGGTGCCGTTCAAGTTCCAGGCGCTGCGGCTGGCGCCACGCCACAGCGAGCGCGCCGCCCTGGCCGGTGCGGCCAATACGCTGCGCTTCGACGCCGAGGGCTGGTTCGCCGACAACACCGACGGCGTGGGCCTGATTCGCGACATCGAGCACAACGCCGGTCTGCCGCTGGCCGGCCGGCGCGTGCTGCTGGTGGGCGCGGGGGGTGCCGCCGCCGGTGTGCTGGGGCCGCTGCTGCAGGCTGGCCCGGCCGAGGTGGTGGTGGCGAATCGCACGCCCGAGAAGGCGCAGGCGCTGGTGGACCGCCACGCCGCGGTGGCACAGGCTCATGGCGTGCGGCTGTCGGCCAGCGGCCTGGCAGACCCCGCAGCGGCCTGCGACGTGGTGCTCAACGCCAGCGCCAGCAGCCTGCAAGGCCAGGGCTCGCCGGTGCCTGCATCGGTGCTGGCCCCCGGCGCGCTGGCAGTGGACCTGATGTACGGCGCGGCAGCCGAACCCTTCCTGGCCTGGGCACGCGCAGCCGGTGCCAGCGCCCGCGACGGCCTGGGCATGCTGGTGGAGCAGGCGGCCGAATCCTTCTTCGTCTGGCGCGGCGTGCGCCCGCTCACGGCCCCGGTGCTGCAGGCGCTGCGGGCCAGCCTGGTGGCGGTGCCATGAAGTTCAGACCTGGGTGGGTGTCACACCTGTGGCGGCTGCTGGCGCTGCTGCTGCTCAGCGCGCTGGCGCTGCAGCTCGTCTTCGCCTTGCGCATCGGCCTCATGACCGTGGTCGACCCGCAGTCCACCGCCTTCCAGCGCAGCGAAGCCTGGCAGTTGCTCACCGAGCACGGACGCATCCTCTGGCGCCAGGACTGGGTCGCCGACGACCGCATCTCGAACCACCTCAAGCGCGCCGTCATCGCCAGCGAAGACGCCGGCTTCGCGGACCATTCCGGCGTCGAGTGGGACGCCATCGAGAAGGCCTGGGAACGCAACCAGCGTGCCGAGGAGCGCGCCGCCCGGCAGGCGCAGCGCCAGCCCGAACGCGCGCCGCAACCCAAGCTGGTGGGCGGCTCCACCATCACGCAGCAACTGGCGAAGAACCTGCTGCTGTCGGGCGAGCGCACGGTGCTGCGCAAGGGCCAGGAACTGCTGCTGACACTGATGCTGGAAACCCTGCTCGGCAAGCAGCGCATCCTGGAGATCTATTTGAACAACGTCGAATGGGGCGAAGGCGTCTTCGGCGCCCAGGCGGCGGCGCGGCACTATTTCCGTGTCGACGCGGCACGGCTGTCGCCGCTGCAGGCGGCACGGCTGGCGGTCATGCTGCCGGCACCCAAGCGCTTCGAGAAGCGCCCCGGCTCGGCCTACGTGGCGGGCCGTGCTGCCACCATCGTGGCGCGCATGGGGGGAGTGGAGTTGCCATGAGTGCCATGAAACCCATGGGTGCAGCCGAGGAAATTGCGGCCGTGGCCGCCCGCCTGGTGGTCGAGGAAGGCATGGAGTACGCCGCCGCCAAGCGCAAGGCCGGCCGCGGGCACGGCCGGCGCGCCGAACTGCCGAGCAACGAACAGGTGGAAGACGCGGTGCGCGAACATATCGACCTCTTCTGCGCCGACACCCAGCCGGCCGAGCTGCGCGCACTGCGCGAGGTGGCGCTGCTGTGGATGCAGCGGCTGGCGGCCTTCCGCCCGCACTTGGCCGGCGCCGTTTGGCGCGGCACGGCCACCCGGCATTCGGCGGTGCTGATCGACCTGTATTGCGACGACGCCAAAGCCGCCGAGATCGCCCTCATCAACGCCGGCGAGCCCTACGACAGCGGCGCCGTCGACCGCCCGGGGCGGGAACCGTTGAACGTGCTCAGCGTGGCCACGCCCAGCCGTGCTTTAGGCGAGCCGGTGACCGTGCACCTGAGCCTGCACGACCACGACGACCAGCGCGGCGCGCTCAAGCCCGACGCGCGCGGCCGCAGCTGGCGCGGCGACCTCGCCGCCGTGCAACGGCTGCTGCAGGAGGGCGCATGAAGCGGCGCGCGTGGCTGATCGGCGGCGCCGGGGCCGGGGCGGTCATCGCCGGCATCGGCTGGCGCGGCTGGAGCGAGACACGCCGCGAAGAGCACGTCCACGCCACCACCGGCGGCCTGTGGCAGATGGGCTTCGAGCGGCCCGACGGCACCCCCTTGGCCATGGTGTCGCTGCGCGGCCAGCCGCTGGTGCTGAATTTCTGGGCCACCTGGTGCCCGCCGTGCGTGAAGGAAATGCCGGAGATCGACCGCTTCCAGCGTGAATTCGTGGGCCGCGGCTGGCAGGTACTGGGCCTGGCCGTGGACCGCGTGCAGCCGGTGCGTGAATTCCTGACACGCACCCCCGTCAGCTATGCCATTGCCATGGCCGGACTCGGCGGCACCGACCTGAGCCGTCGACTCGGCAACACCAGCGGCGGGCTGCCGTTCACGGTGGTCTTCGACCGCGACGGTCTCATCGCGCACCGCAAGCTGGGCGAGACCAGTTTCGACGAACTGGTGCGCTGGGCCGGCACGATGTGATCACCTGGCCGAGCCGATCCGGCCCGGTCAAGCGGTTTCTGCCGCAAGCTGCAGCCAGCCGCTTTCAACGGCCGGCAAAAAGCGTAAAGTCCGCCACTCGGCGCCACCCTCGGCACACCCCCATGAGCATTCTCGTACTCCACGGCCCCAATCTCAACCTGCTCGGCACGCGCGAGCCCGGGGTCTATGGTTTCACGACATTGCCCCAGATCGATGCAGAACTGGTGCAAATGGCAGCAAATGCCGGCGCAAAGCTGCAAAGCTTCCAGAGCAACCACGAAGGCGCGCTGATCGACCGCATCCACGCCGCGCGGGAAGACGGTACCGGTCACGTCATCATCAACCCCGGTGGCCTGACCCACACCAGCGTGGCGCTGCGCGACGCACTGGCGGCCGTGGCGCTGCCTTTCATCGAAGTCCACCTGTCCAATATCCACCGCCGCGAGCCTTTCCGCCACCATTCCTACCTGTCGGATCTGGCGCTGGGGGTGATCTGCGGCCTGGGCGCCAACGGCTACCGGCTGGCGCTGCAGCACCTGCTCTCGCTGCGCACCACCGCCGTCGCCTGACCGTCGCGGGGCCGCACGGCCCGGCGCGTCGCCATAACAACGAACTGATGAGGAGTCTGCCGCCATGGACCTGAGGAAACTCAAGACCTTGATCGACCTCGTCTCGGAGTCCAATATCTCCGAGCTCGAGATCACCGAAGCCGAGGGCAAGGTGCGCATCGTCAAGGCCGGCGCCGCCGCGGCACCCGTCTATGCCGCGGCGCCGCCGCCCGCTGCCGCACCGGCAGCCGCCGTGGCCCTGGCCGCGCCGGCCGCCGAGGAGCCCGCCGTACCCGAGGGCAAGGTCATCAAGTCACCCATGGTCGGCACCTTCTACCGCGCCGCCAGCCCGGGCGCCAAAGCCTTCGTCGAACTCGGCGACGAGGTCAAGGAAGGCATGCCGGTGTGCATCATCGAAGCGATGAAGATCATGAACGAGATCGAATCCGACTGCGCCGGCAAGATCAAGCGCATCCTGTGCGAAAACGGGCAGGCGGTCGAATTCGGCCAGCCGCTGTTCATCGTCGAGTGACATGGAGCCCCCAAGCTCGCTAGCGCTCGCTACCCCCCAAGGGGGCCGTCCGCCAGCGGTCCGGCAAAGCCGGCCCCGCGGCGGGAAGCTTGGCCAGTCGCCCCTTGCCCACACGATGTGGGCTGCAGGCGGCGCTTCCGGCAACTGACATGTTCAAGAAGATCCTCATCGCCAATCGGGGAGAGATCGCCCTCCGCATCCAGCGCGCCTGCCGCGAGATGGGCATCAAGTCGGTCATCGTCTATTCGGAGGCCGACCGCGAGGCCAAGTACGTGAAGCTGGCCGACGAAGCCGTGTGCATCGGGCCGGCGTCGTCGACGCTGAGCTACCTGAATATGCCGGCCATCATCGCCACCGCCGAAGTGACCGATGCCGAGGCCATCCACCCCGGCTACGGCTTCCTCAGCGAGAACGCCAATTTCGCCGAGCGCGTGGAACGCAGCGGCTTCGTCTTCATCGGGCCCACGCCGGAGTCGATCCGCATCATGGGCGACAAGGTGGCGGCCAAGCAGGCCATGATCAAGAGCGGCGTGCCCTGCGTGCCCGGCAGCGAAGGCGCGCTGCCCGAGGACAACAAGGAAATCATCCGCCAGGCTCGCGCCATCGGCTACCCGGTCATCATCAAGGCCGCCGGCGGCGGCGGCGGGCGCGGCATGCGCGTGGTGCACACCGAAGCCGCGCTCATCAATGCCGTGCAGATGACCCGGTCCGAGGCCGGCGCCGCCTTCGGCAACGCGGCGGTCTACATGGAGAAATTCCTGGAGAACCCGCGCCATATCGAGATCCAGATCCTGGCCGACACCTACCGCAACGCGGTGTGGCTGGGCGAACGCGACTGCTCCATGCAGCGCCGGCACCAGAAGATCATCGAGGAAGCGCCAGCGCCGGGCATCCCGCGCCGCATCATCGAACGCATCGGCGACCGCTGCGCCGCGGCGTGCAAGAAGATCGGCTACCGCGGCGCCGGCACCTTCGAATTCCTGTTCGAGAACGGCGAGTTCTTCTTCATCGAGATGAATACCCGCGTGCAGGTGGAGCACCCGGTGACGGAGATGGTGACCGGCATCGACATCGTGCAGATGCAGATCCGCGTGGCCGCTGGCGAGAAGCTGCCGTTCACGCAGCGCAGCATCCAGATGCGCGGCCATGCGCTGGAATGCCGCATCAATGCCGAGGACCCGTACAAGTTCACGCCGTCGCCGGGCCGCATCAGCCTGTGGCACGCCCCGGGCGGCCCCGGTGTGCGCGTGGATTCGCATGTCTACACCAACTATTTCGTGCCGCCCAACTACGACTCGATGATCGGCAAGATCATCGTCCACGGCGACACGCGCGACCAGGCGCTGGCGCGCATGCGCACGGCGCTTTCGGAAACCGTGGTCGAGGGCATCCACACCAATATTCCGCTGCACCGCGAATTGATGGTCGACGCCAAGTTCGTCGAAGGCGGCACCAACATCCACTACCTGGAAAGCTGGCTGGGCCAGCACAAGCGGTGAGTCCCCTCGCTTGCGGCGGGCGCCGCTTCGCCACCCGCCAGGCGGGCCGGCAGACGCCTGGGGGGCGGCCCGCCGCCGCCTTTTGATCGCATGTACGAACTCGTGCTGCGCGCCCCGCAAGCGCTGGTGGAGCCGGTGTCCGATGCGTTGATGGACGAGCTGGGCGCATTGTCGGTGTCGGTGGAAGACGCCGACGCCGGCACCGCGGGCGAACAGGCGCTGTTCGGCGAACCCGGCCTGCCGGCGCCGGCCGCGGGCTGGCAGCGGTCCACGCTGACGGCGCTGTTCGACAGCGAGGCTGCGGCCGATCGTGCCGCCGCCTGGCTGCTGGCGCAGGAGGGCGCGGCCGGCGTGCACGTGCAGGCGCTGCACGCCGTGGCCGAACAGGACTGGGTGCGCCTGACGCAGTCGCAGTTCGCGCCGGTGGAAATCACGCCGGAATTCTGGGTCGTGCCGAGCTGGCACGAGCCGCCGGCCCAGGCCAGGCACGTGATCCGGCTCGACCCCGGCCTGGCCTTCGGCACCGGCACCCACCCGACCACGCGCATGTGCCTGCGCTGGCTGGCGCGGCGGCCGGCCGGTGCGCCGCCAGGGCGCGTGCTCGACTACGGCTGCGGCTCGGGCATCCTGGCCATTGGCGCGGCCTTGCTAGGCGCCCGCGCCGTGGACGCCGTGGACATCGACCCCGCCGCGGTGCAGGCCACGCGCGACAACGCGGCGCGCAATGGCGTTCCCGGCGCTGTGCTGGCGCCCGGCCTGCCCGACGCCACGCACGGCGAATACGACCTGGTGCTGGCCAATATCCTGGCCACGCCGCTGAAGCTGCTGGCGCCGCTGCTGTGCGGGCATGTCGCGCCGGGCGGCGCCCTGGTGCTGGCCGGCATCCTGGAGCGGCAGGCCGACGAACTGATCCAGGCCTACGCGCCCTGGATCACGCTGGCCGTGAGCGACCATGAGGACGGCTGGATCCTGATGACCGCACAGCGCCCGTCGCCGGCGGTCGCGCCGCCGGCCAGGCCCGTCTGATGTCGGCACCGCTGGCCACGCGCTGCCCCGCCTGCAGCACGGTATTCCGTGTCGTGCCGGACCAGTTGCGCGTGTCCGAAGGCTGGGTGCGCTGCGGGCGCTGCACCGAGGTCTTCGACGCCACCGAGAGCCTGGTCGACCTGGACACCGGCGCGCCGCGACGCTGGAGCGGCGAAAAGCTGCAGCGCACGGCGACGCCGGGGACGCCGGTCAGCACCGCCGGCATCGCGCCGGAGCATCCACCCGCGACCGCGCAGGCCCCGAGCGACGCCGACGCGACCGAGGGACCCCATCAGGACGCCCCGCCCGACCTGGCAAGCGCGGGCCTGGCGCCGCTGGCGGCGCCCGAGTCCGGCGCGGCGTCGACCGGCTTCGAGCCGGCGCCGGAAGCGGCCCTGCCCTCGCCACCTACGCCACCATCGCCCCCGTTCGAGACCGACACTGCCAAGGCGTCAGCAGGGTCCCCCAGCGACAACGCATTCGTGCCGGCCACGCCGAGCGAAGTCACGGGCACAGGGGTCGACGCTCCCGCAGGCGTGCACGCCGAACCGCGTGCCGACCCCGCCGACAAGCCTTCCTTCGTGCGCCGCGCGGAACGGGCGCAGCGCTGGCAGCGGCCTCGTGTGCGCGCCGCGCTGGCCGCGCTGGCCGTTCTGGGCGTCGTGGGCCTGGCCGGCCAGGTCATCCACGAGTACCGCGATCTCGCCGCTGCGCGCTTCCCGCAAGCGCGGCCCGCGCTGGAACAGGCCTGCGCCGTGCTCGGCTGCCGCATCGAGGCCGCGCGCGCCATCGACGCGCTGGCCGTGGAGAGCAGCGGCCTGGTGCGCGTGGAGAAGTCCAACGTCTACAGGCTCTCGGTAGCCTTGCGCAACCACGCCGGCATCGAAGTGGCACTGCCGGCGCTGGACCTGGTGCTTACCGACACCCAGGGCCGCCTCATCGCGCGCAAG
>JAABPT010000460.1 GCA_011391855.1 Burkholderiales bacterium | reverse complement strand
GGTTCGTCTTGCGGCGCGAGTTCGCGCAGGAAACGCAGCTTGTTGGCCAGCAGCTTGTGCTCGCGCTCCCGGGGCGCGAGATGGTCGCAGAACTGGCGCAGCGAATGCTGCGGGTAGTTCTGGCCGTGCAGCGCCAGCAGCAGGTCGAGCAACCGGCTTCGCCTTTCGGTGCGGTCGTCGAAGGGCTGGCAGACCTGGCGTTCGATGTCGGCGGGCCGGGCATCGGTCAGCGCACCCAGGCCCGGCACGTCCGCTTGGCCCCGTTCGCTGGTGCCCAGCACGTGCCAGTGATAGCTGGGCTGGTCGCCCAGGTCGGTGCTGAACAGGTCGCGCAGCCGATCCACCTGGGCCGCACCGTGCGCGATGGCCTGGTCGAACAGCGCCAGGTAGCCCTGGAGCTGGCGTGCACGCGCCCGCTCCTGCTCGCTGGCGGTCGCCGGCAGCCCGTGTTCGCCCACGGCGTACACGGCAGGCAGGTGGTTCTGCAAAGGGAAGTGTTCGGCTGCGGGCTGGTGCTGCCCCGCAGGCGGAGCCAGCGCGTCGTCCTGCGCCGCCGGGCCATGGCGCCGGGCCAGCCGGCCGGCGCGTCGCTCGGCCAGCCGGCGGGGCAGTTCGCGCGCCGACAGGTCCACCACGTTGCCCCGGCGCTTGACCGTGAGGTCGACGAATCGGCCTTCGTCGACAGTCGGGCCGACCCCGTTGCTCCGGCGCGCACCCTCGAGATCGGGGAAGGGGTCCAGCGCCAGGGTCCAGCCCGCGCTCAGGTCGCGCCACGGCAGCGACGAAGTCTCGTGCCTGCCTTCGGGGGTGCGCAGCGCCAGCCACGCAACGTCCAGCACACCTGGCGTGGCGCGCACGCGCGCGATCAGGTCGGTGATGAACAGCGTGGGCTCCAGCGCCCGCTTCAGCCGGTGCGGCTGAGCGATGCCGCGCAGCGTGGTCGGGCCCTCGTAGACGCGGTCCAGGGTCTGCCCGCGCTCCAGGGCCTGCCCGGCGCTGTCGAAGTCCACCGTCGAGGCCATGTAGGCGCTGCAGCTTTCCAGCAACTCGGCCACGATCTCGGCCGGCTCGCGGCTGCCGCCGATCGAGATCTCGCCGCACAGCTGGCAGGCGTGGCGATGCATCGACCGCACTTCGCCGAGGTCCTCGCCCAGGTTGCGCTGCGCTGCGCAGGCTCGGCGCACCGCCTGCTCCATGTCTTGCTCGTGGGTGCCGGCGCCAGCGTCCAGCAGCAGGTGCATCACGCCCGCTGGGGAGGCGGCGTTGGCGTCGGCGGGCGGGGCGGTCTGCAGCGTGACGCCGTCCAGCACCGGCAGCTGGTCGAGCAGCGCCCGCCGCAGGTCGGTGGCCGTGGTCGGGCGGCAAGGAAAGGCCTGTTGCGGCAGCAGCAGCCCATGGCGCGCCCAGTCGATGCGGTCATGCTCGTCGCTGAAGTGGTCCGCCACCGGGAAGTCGACGCGGTACGCCGCCTCGGTGAGCGCGAAGCAGGCCGCCTCCAGCAGCGTGACGCCGGGGTCGTGCAGGTTGTAGTCGGTCCAGCGCGCGCCCGCCAGCGCCTGAGCCTGGCGGATGCCTTCAGCGCGCAGCGCGTCGAAGCTCGTCTCGGCCGCCACCTTGGGCAGGCGGGGCAGGGTTTGGGCATGGGGCTGGCTGGACGCGGCCATCATCGGCCCGCCGTGCCGGCGTTCTGGGTCAGGGTCTGGGTCTGTGTCTGGGGGTCGAACCACAGCTGCGTGATCCCGACCCGGATCTTCACGTCGCCGTCGTACTTGCAGCGCGTGCCGATGCACAGCTTGTATTCGGCCCCCTTGCCGCTGCTGCCTTCCCAGCGCAGGCGCAGCTGGTCGCAGCGGCGGCCGTAGTGCGCCGAAGTGGCGCTGATGCCCGGCGGTCCGCGCCAGAACATCAGCCTGTCCCACCACGGGGTGCGCGGGTTGAAGGCGTTCAGCGCCACGGCATGCAGCAGCGCGAAGCGCCCGCTGCCCGGCAGGCCGCTGACGCCAGCCATGATCTCGAAGGCGTGGCAGCCGGTGAGCTTGTCGATCAGCACGTGGGACTCGCCGTTGGCCGGCAGGTCCCGCTCCACGTGGGTGTCGTAGCGGCCGAAGCGGCCGCGGCTGGCCAGCGTGCCGGCCACGTCCAGCGTGTGCTGCGGATCCGCCGTGTTGATGCCCACGCGCGGCTCGACCTGCGCCGCGCGGCCGTCGGTGGGCGTGGGGTGCCTGACGTCCAGCGTCATCACGGCCGGGGTCAGCAGCGATTCGTTGCCGTTGTCGCCGGCCGAGCGGTGGTCGATCTGCAGGCGGTCGTTCTCGGCCCCGAAGTGCATGGCCCAGCGCGGCTTGTCGGGGGCGTGGTCGCGGTAAAGGCTCAGCAGGGCGGTCTTGCCGGCGGCCGACATGACCTGCATGCCGTACTCGGGCGTCTTGCGAAAGCCCTCGGACTGCATGTTGAGCATGGAGTCCACGAGGTCCTTGAAGTGGGCCTCGGTCGGCAACTGGCCGGCGCTGAAGTGCTTGTACAGCGTCTCGCGCGTCTGTTCAGGCATGGGCGTCGCCGATGATGAAATTGCTGCCGACGGCCAGGTGCGTGATGCCGGTCGCCTCGGGCCGCCGGCCTTCCTGGCCGGCGGTGAGACCGATCATGTGCCGGGCCATCGGCACGCTGATGCTCCACGGCACGGCGGGGCGCACCTCGACCCGGTGCACGGTGCCGCGGGTGCTTTCGGGTGTCGGAGCGACGCCGCCCGCCCGCGACCCCGGCCGTGCGGTGTCGGCCAGGCCGTACAGGCCGTCGTCGTCGCGCCCGATGTGCAGCATCGACAGCCCGGTGACGAACTGCACGCAGTCCAGTTCACGCAGCCGGGCCTCGATGTCCTCGGCGCGCACGGCCCAGCCGAAGCGCGCGGGCAGCCCGCCTGGCACCCAGGGGCACAAGAGGTCGAACACGGCCTGTTCGCAGCGTTGCAGCGACGCACCTTCGGGCGCGCCGCGCTGCAGCCGCACGGTGCAGCGCACCTGGACGCGCTCATAGGCCGCATTGCGCACCTCCAGCCGCGCGAAGGGTGACGACAGGCCGCTGAGCAGCTTGTGCATGCGCTGCAGTTCGATCGCGTTCATGCGCGGGTACAGCGTGCCCGCGGCGCGGTCGAAGCGCAGCGCCGAAGGCACCACGGCCACGAGCACCTGTCCGGGCGCCAGGCCGGGCCACTGCCCGGCGCTGAAGCACTTGGCCTGGCCGACGTCGGGGAAGTTCTCGAGCACCAGGCGTTCGTAATCCCAGGGCGTGCTGGCGCGTCGGCGGTGGTTCAGCCGTTCGCCCATGCGCACCTTGAGCTGCACCGCGCTCTCGGCCGCACGCCCGCCGCTGGCGGGCCCCACCGGCTGCAGGCTGGCCAGCCCCGGCACCGGCACCACCGGCACCACCGGCACCACCGGCGTCACGGCGGTCACGGGCGGCAGCGGCCCGGCCGCGCCCGCGGGCGCGGCCTGGCGCACCGCCTGCAGGGCTTGCGCATGCACGCCATGCAGGCCGGCGAAACGCTCGAAACCGTCGTCCACGCCCACCGCCAGCCAGTACAGGCCGGTGGGCATCACGTGGTGCCGGTGGTCGATTCCCGGCGGCAGATCCAGGACCACGATGCCGGAGGTCAGGAAGCCCGCCGTGCCGTCCGACAGCACCTGGCCCGCCGACAGGGGCACCCAGCGGTCGCCCATCAGCACCTGCCAATGCGGCTGCGGCATCGGGCCGGTGCGCGGCACGGCCGATTCGTCGTGCAGGTGGAACAGCAGCGTCAGCCGCGCCGGTGCCGTGGGCGCCTGCACGCCGATGAACAGGTTGCCGTCGTGCGCCACGGCGGGCAGCACGCGCAGCGCACGGCTCTCGCTGTTCGGATGCACGCACTCCAGGCCGAAGGGGTGCAGGTGGTAGAGGCGGTCGCTGTCGCTGTCGGTGTCGAAGTCGGTGTCGGTGTCGGCGGCGCCAGCCGCCCCGCCCGACGCTGCAGCCGACGCCGCAGCCGAACCCGCTCCGCTGGCCGGCAGGACACCCGCGACGTGGATCACGCTTTCGGCGCGGTAGTCCACGGTCAGGCCCTCCAGCGTGGGCGTGTAGGGCGCGCGCGGGAGCGGCGCGTGGCGGCGCCGCCGCGCGTTGCTCGACACCACCTCCGTCAGCACCCCGGCATAGTCGCCATGGCCGAAGGCGCCCGGCGGGTGCGTGAGCTGCAGCTGCAGCAGTGAGCGCCGGGCACCGACATCGAAGGCCGGCGCCTCTTCCGGGATCGGGCCGTCGAGCGGCTGGTGGTGCTGGCGCAGCAGGGCGGCGTCGAAGGTGACGGTGCTGCGCGCGGCCAGCGGCTGCGCCGGCCCGTCGGCGGCGAACAGCAGCGTGCTCGCGGGGCCCTGCCACTGGCTGTCGCGCAGCACGGCCGGCGTGACGCGGAAGCTGCGGTTGTCGAGCGCGCCGGGGTAGCCGGCATAGTGCGCGGCAAAGCCGGCGGCGTCTTGCGGCAGGCCGCTCCAGCGCAGGTTCAGCCGCAGCGCGCTCAAGGGCTTGCAGGCCAGCTCGCGCGCGCTCAGCACCAGGTAGCTGCCCTGGGCCGGCAGCGGACCGAAGGGTTGGAAGGGCTTGGAAGGGTCCAGCGGCCCCAGCTGGTTGTGCAGCGCCACCTGGCGCAGGCCGTTGACCTGGACGGCCACGCCCACCGACAGCAGTTGCGCCGATTCGAGCATCGAGTAGGGGAACAGGCCGCCGTAGGCGCGCAGCCGCAGCCGCAGGATCGGCAGCCGGGTCTGCCAGCCGCTGCCGTGCACGGCAGCGTCGCAGCCCACCAGCGGCGGGTCGCCGGCGCCCAGCCGTGCCACCAGTTCCAGGCCCACGCCACCGGCCGGTGAGGTCTGCGTGGAGCGCACGACGAAGGTCTCGGGAATCTCGCGCCAGCCTTCGGGCGCCGTGTGGCTGACACCGAACAACCCGGTGAACAAGCGCGCGAAGACGAGGCGGCGGTCGGGGAACTGCTGGCCCAGGAACAGGTTGAGCGGATCGCCCGGATCCTCGCTCGCTTCCATGCCGCCGCCCGCACCGGCCGGCGGCTGCTGCCGCGCGGCGGCCGCGTCCGGCGGCACGGGGTCCGTGTCCAGCGCCCGCAGCGCGACGTCCCGCAGTTTCGCGCGGTAGGGCAGCAGCCAGTCACCCTCCTGCGCGGGCGGCCGGTCGAGCCGCGGTATCGACGCGCTGTCGACGGGAGCGAGGTTCGCGGAGCCGGCGCCGGGTGCCAGCAGCCAGTGGATGAAGAGCCGCCCGGCGGCGAAACGAAAGCCGTCGCCCGTGGACTGCAGAGCGCGCTCGACCAGGAAGGCGCGGTAGTAGTGCAGGTGCAGCGGCTCGGGCCGGGGATCCTGCGCCAGCAAGGCGGCGAGGCGCGGCTGCACGGCCCGCGCCAGTTCCTCCGCAGTGGCCAGCCCGCGGCCCAGCGGGCGCCGTTCCAGCGCCGTGTAGGTCTCGAACAACGCCTTCAGCAGGGCCAGGCCGGCCGGCTGGCTGGCGTCTTCGAGTGTGGTCAGCCGCGCATGCCGGGCCACTTGTTCCTGCAGCCGGACATCGGCCGTGGCCGCGTGCCCCAGGCGCAGGGTCAGCGTCACCTGGCGTTCACCCTCCAGCAGCAGCAACTGCCGGCTGGCCACCGCCAGGCCGATCTCGGCGTCGGCGGCCGGTCCGGTGGAGGCCGTTTCGTGGCCTCCGAACAGCGGCCACAGCGGCGGTGGACCGCTGGCCACAGCCGGTGCGGCCTGCGCTGCGGGCCCCGCCTGCAGCACGTGCTGCACCCGCGCCCGGCACACGTAGCCAAGTTCGTGCTCGGGCGAGATCAGCGGGTCGCGGTCCAGGCGCAGCGTGCACACGGCGGCCACTTGCGCGGCGCCGACGACCAGGTCCTCCTGCACGCGAAACAGAATGTCCTGGCCGTGCGTGTCCTTGCCGGCGACGAGGGCGGTGCCGCGCGGCAGCACGGGGTCGGCCATGACGCTGGCGTCGCGCCGCGCCGCCAGGTGCAGGGTTTCGGGTACCGCCGGGTGCGGGCACATGCGCAGCACCTTGTCGCAATAGAAGTCCAGCAGGTGGCCGGAGAAGCGGTTCAGCTGGCGCTGCACCGTGCCGCCCAGCGCCAGGAAGGCGACCAGCAGCGCCGCTGCGGCATCGTGCTGGCCGCTGTCGCGCGACAGCGCCAGCTGTTCCTGTGCCACGTCGCGCAGCCGCGCCACGGTGGCCAGGAAGAGGGCCTGCACGCTGCGCAGGTGGTCGTGCACGTCGGGAGCGCACCACGGCACGGGGACCTGGCTGCGCGGCGGCGCCTGCGGGTGCACGGCGTGACCCGGGTGGTCCAGCGCGCGACGCTCGGGCGCGCCTGCCGCCGCAGGGGCGGAGCGCCGGGCCCGCTTCCAGATGTGCGACAGCGCCTGTGCGGCGTCGCACAGCGGCACCCCGTCGGCGCCACGCCGATCGCCCATGCCGGCCGGTCCCAGCACCCAGGCCAGTTCGTCGTCCAGCCGGTACTCGACCAGTTCTTCCAGCAGCGCACGCACGGTCTGCGCCGCCCGACCGGGGCAGCGCAGCAACTGCCGGTACCAGCGGTCGATCACGCCGGCCAGGCGCAGCACCTGCACGGCGAGCGTGGCGGGGGCGGCGGTGTCCGGGTCGGGGCCATCGGCCAGGGCCTGCGCGTCGCCACGCTCGCTGGCCATGCGGGCCAGCAGCAGCGCCTCGTCGCCGTCGAACAGCGCCGACCAGTAAGTGGCCGGCCGGTTGTCGGGGCCGGGCAACTGCAGCCGCTCGGCATGGCCCGCCAGCAGCGCCGCCCAATCCGCCAGACTGCGCTGGTCGACGTCGAACCAGCCCGGGCTCAGCGCCGGCGGCGGCCGGTCCGCCTGGTGGGTGCCGGGCAGGGTGCGGCTGGCGGCGGCCCGCAGTTCGGCCCGGCGTGCGGCCCGGCGTGCGGCGCGCTCGGCCGCCCGCGGATCGATGCCGCCCGGCGCGCTCATGGAACCAAGCTCCGCGCGGTACGCTGCGGCATGGGGGCTTCGCAACGGCCGTGCGCATTCATGTGGGACGCACCTGCAAGGCCGTGCCCTGCTGGAAGTAGAAAGGGAACACCACGTTGTGCCGCGTATTGGTGGTGCGGATGGTGTAGCGCAGGCCGATACGCAGTTCGCCCTGGAAGAGTTCGCTGGTGTCGATGTCCACCGCGTCCAGCGTCACGCGCACCTCGTGGAACAGCACCGCCTGCTCGATGGCGTCGCGGATCTCGGTGATGGCGCTTTCGTCGATGTGGGCGAAGACCAGCCGCCGCAGCGCACAGCCGTAGCCGGGCTGCATCACGCGTTCGCCCGGGCTGGTGGAGACGAGGATGCGCAGGCTTTCGCGCACGTCCTGCTCGCGCGAGACCATGACCGCGGCGCCCTGCTCGCTGCCGAAGGCCGGCGGGAAGGCCCAGCCGGTGCCGAGGAAGGAAGCGTCTTCGGCCATCGTGTCATCTCCCCCTCAGCCACCGATGATCACGTTGGGGCAGCCCATGACCAGGTTGCCGCCGTGCGCCGTGGTGTCGCCAATGCGTGCCGCCGGCCGGCCACCGATCATCACCGTGGCCGAACCCTTGACGATGGCGTCGGGCGGGCCCACGCAGATGGCGTTGTCGCCCACCACGGCAGCCGGCAGCTTGGCGATCAGCACCGTGGGCACGCACGGTCCGATGACCGGCCCACCCACGTGCGGGATGGGCGGCAGGCCGGGCGTCTGCATGGGGCAGACGTGCATGTCGGTCAGGCGGGCGGCGGGGGGCATGGGCGGGGCGAGCTTGGGATTGCGGGGTGGTGGCGTTTCGACGGTGGCGGCGGGCGCGTCGACGCGGCTCAGTTGATCATCACCATGCTGCCCTTGACGGTGGTCACGCCGCTGGCCGAAAGCTCGGCGCTGGCGTTGCCCTTGGCGGTGAAACCCACGTTGGCCGTGCACTGCACGTTCAGCCCCGCGGCCTTGAGGTCGGCCGTCGTCGACTTCAGGCTGACCTCGCCCACCGCCTCCACGCTGATCTTGCCCTTGGCCGTGATGGCAATGTCCTTCGGGCTGTCGAGCTTGATGCCTGCGGTGCTGAGTTCGATCTGGTTGCCGGTCTGGTCCTTCAGCGTGATCTTCTTGTCCTTGTCGCTGAACACCAGGCTGTTGCCGGCCGGCGTGGTGATGGTGATGATCTTGTCCTCGTCGTCGAATTCCAGCTTGTGCTTGCAGCGTGTGAGCAGGGTCTTGAGCTTGTTGGTGGCCTCCAGCGCGTGCGGTCCCGCGTGCATCTTGCTGTACAGGCTGCCCATCACCACCGGGTGGGCGGGGTCGCCGGCCAGGTGGCCGAGCAGCACCTCGTCGCCGATCTCGGGCACGAACAGCGCACCGAAGCCGTTGGACGCGTAGGGCATCAGCAGCCGGGCCCAGATCGGCGTGGCCTGCGCTTCCAGCGCTGGCGCGCGCACCTGGATGCGGTGTCCGGCCTCGGGGTCGCCGTCGAGCTTGACGACAACGGCGATCTGCAGCCCCTGCACGCCCGGCACCAGCGCGGCGGCTGGCGGCGCCGTGACGTCCAGCCGCTCTGCCAGCCAGTCGGGCGCCAGGCCGAAGTCGACCTCGGTGGTCCAGTTGCCGTCGGCCGCGTCGTGTTGCACGGCACCGGCATAGACGGTGCCGTTGAAGCGCTCGCCCACGCCGGCCACCTGCAGCGTGCCGCCGGCCAGGGCCAGCGCGCTGCCCTGGAATTTCATGCGCCCGCGCACCCGCGCCAAACCCGCCTTGAGCTGGCGCGCCTCGGCCCAGGCGGTGAGCGCCTGCTGCGGATGCGCCGCGCTGCTGCGCAGGTCGAAGCGGCTGACATCGAACACCTTCGCCAGCGCGGCAGCGCCCAGGTTGCCTTGCAAGCCCAGCGCCGGGGGATGGGCCGTGGCCTTCAGTGCCGCCTGCGTGGCCGGGTCCCACGACACGGCGTCCACGCCCGACAACTGCGTGCGCGCGTCCATTTCGGCCTCGAACTCCATCAGGTCCTGGCCGTAGCTCAGCTTCAGCGCTGCGGCCGACTGGGTTTCGGGCTTCTTGACGCTGACCTTGCCGTCGGTGACCACCACCACGCGGCCATTCGCCTCGGCACGCGTGAGCAGGAAGTCCCAGTCGCTGCTGTCGTGCTGCACCAGCACCTTGTGGCTGACGCTCGTGGCCTCGACATCGGCAGTCAGGCCGTATTCGCTGATCAGCTCCGTGCAGACGTCGCTGTCGGTCTTGTCGACGAAGACGCGGTGGCGGCGGCCGATGGTCATCGCCGCGGCCTTGTCGCGGCATTCCACTTCCAGCTGTGCCAGGTTGTTGGCGCCGATGCGGATGCCGAAGCGGGTGACCGTGCCCTTGAAGACCAGATCGTCCTTGTTGCCGTAGCCCAGGTGGATGCTCAGCTCGGTGCCGGGCTTGAGCAGGTCGCCGTCGGCGACTTCGAAGGTCTGCTGGGCGACGTCGCCGTCCTCGATCACCACCCGCGCCCAGGGGATGGTGTTGACGGCCCTGCGCACGCGCAGCGACAGCAGCTGCACCTGCGGCGGCAGCAGGCTGCCATTGGCCTGCAGGCTCACGCGGAGCACGCCGTCGGCGTTGAGGTCGGGTGAGATCGGCATGACGGCTTGTGGCTCTGGGTGGCGCTGTCAGTGGCCTTCAGGCCAGCGGCGGAAAGTGCAGCCGCGCGCCCGGCACCAGACGCCGAAAGTGGCTCAGGCCGTTGAAGCGTGCCACGTCCAGGTAGTAGCGGCTGTCGCCGTAGATGCGCTGGCACAGCAGCGGCAGCGTGTCGCCCATGCGCACCTCCACGCTGTGGCTGAGGTCGGGCGACGAGCGGTTGGACGCCAGCACTTCCTCGTTCTTGGACAGGAAACGCACGAAGGCCAGCGTCACCTTGGCGCGCAGCGGGTCGCCGTTGGGCCGGAACAGCGTGTACTGCGTGGACATCGACTCCATGCGCCCGTAGAAGATGAAGCTGCCCCACAGCAGCCGCACGCGGCTGGGCTCATGGCGCGGTCCGTCGTATTTGTAGACCACCTTCAACAGGTCGGCCAGGTGCTGGCGCACGGTCTTGTTGGCATCGGCGGGCGTCGCCGCAGGCACCACGCCTGTGCCGTCGAGGACCAGGTTGAACTTCACCTTCTCGGGCTGGATGGCGCTGAATTTCACGTCCGACCCCAACTGGCCGATGGTGGGCTCGGTGTTGTAGCTGATGGCGCGGTCGAGCGTGAATTCGGCCGGGTTGATCATGGCGCTGAACTCGTCGCTCTCCACCGTGGTCTGGCCCTGCGGGCTCAGGCTGCAGCGCGTCAGCGTCAGTCGCGTCTTCTGCGGGAAGTCGTCGTCGAGCAGCATGGCGTCGGCGCTTCAGCGTTCTTCGCGTGCGCGCAACTGCTCGGCCAGCCAGGCCTTGCACTCGGCCAGCAACTGCGCGCGCAAACGTTCCAGCTCGGCACCGGCTGGCGCGTGGCCGCGGGCGGCGGACATCCCTACCGGGTCCGGCCCTTCGTTGCCCACCACCGAGCGGATCAGCATCTGGCGCACCTCGATCGTCATGGCGCTCAGACCTCTCGCTTCGAATAGGCGTAGCTCAACTCGATCTTCTCCAGCGCCAGTTCGTTCTTGGTCGAATTGAAGGACTCCACCTCCCAGCGCACCGGGTAGGCATTGGCAAAGGACCAGACACGCAGCGGAGCGCCGTTGGCGTCGAGCAGGAACACGTGCAGCAGCTTCGGCACGATGGGCCGCACCAGGCCGCCTTCCAGCACGCTGCGGCACCACGCCACCAGGCGCGAGTCGAGCGCGGCCACGCCGCGCTTGAGTGTCAGCCGCGGGTTCTTCATGGCCTTGGGCAACTGGTGCACGAAGCGGTTCTCGCCACCTTCGGCCACCGACTCGGTTTCCAGTTCAGGCGCGATGCCGCTGACTTCCTGGAACGAGCCATCGACCGCCGGCGGCGTGGTCCCGAAGCTGACGGTGAAGTGAAATGCGACCGGCGGCGCCAGCCATGCGTCAGCCGTTGGCAATCTCCAACCCCTCGTGCACGACCTCGATCGACTCCACTGCCACCTCGTTGCCGTCGGACTTGAGGTCGGTGCCGGTGATCTTGCTCGGCCAGGCGTTGGTCAGCGTCCACACCATGGTCGGGTTGCCCTCCTCGTCGAGCAGGCTGATGGTCACCGGCTTGCGCTTGACGGTGTTCATCTTGATTTCCTTGAACCAGTCCCAGAACTTGTTGTCGCTCTTGAACACGCCTTTCTTCATGGTGATGTTGCCGAACTTCTTGATGCCGGGCATCTTCACCACCGAGAAGGTCTTGCTGTCGCCGGCGCGGTATTCGATCGGCTGCGACTCCACGTCCAGGCCGCTGACTTCCTGGAACGACATCACTTCGGAGTCCCACTTCACCTGGAAGTGGAACTTGGGCATCGGCCAGACATTGGTCGATTGGGTTGAACCGTCTTCTGCCATCACACACCTCCAATGAAACGATGGGGCCGCCGCCCCCGTGGCCGCGGCCGGTCAGGGGCCGAGGATCAGGATTTCTGCATCTGCTGCTGGAACGTGATCTCGATGAATTCCGCCGGGCGGCTGATGGCCACCAGCACGGTCACGCGCAGGATGCCTTCCAGGATGTCCTCGGGCGTCATCGTCTCGCCCAGGCCCACGTGCACGCTGAATGCGTCTTCGGGCACCGCGCCGGCCAGGCCACCGCGTTTCCAGATGCCGGTCAGGAAGTTGGCGATCATTCCCTTCATCGTCACCCAGGTGGTGGCCACGTTGGGTTCGAACACCAGGGCCTTGGCGGCCAGGCGCACCGACTCCTCCAGCATGATCATGGTGCGGCGCACGTTGACATAGCGCCAGTCCAGGCTGTTGCCGTCCAGCGTGCGCGCGCCCCAGACCAGCGTGCCTTCGCCGATGAAACTGCGGATGGCATTGATCGACCGGCCCTGCGGCGTGACGTTCAGGTCTTCCTGCTGCTCGTGCGAAATGGGCACCGCGGGCGCTACGGCGCTGTTCAGGCTGACATTGGCCGGCGCCTTCCACACGCCGCGCGTGTTGTCCACCATCGTGTACACGCCGGCCATCGCGGCGCTGGGCGGCAGCAGGTTCAGCCGCTTGGTCATCTCGCGCAGCACGGTGTTGTAGAAGGGGCTGATCGTCACCAGGCTGGCGGCCAGCGGGCCGGCCTCGTCGGCCGTGGCGGTGGTGATCTTGTTCACCTCGATGATCTGCGCGTCGCGCTTGACCGGTGTGATGTCCAACTGGTTGAGTTCGTCGGTGATGCACTGCACCAGCGTGGCTCGGCTCTCCGGGTGGATGTTCAGGAAGCTCAGGTCCCGCTCCTGCAGCACCGAGGTGTGGACCCACGGGTAGTAGGCCGCGCCATAGGCCAGGAAGCTGCTGCCGAAGCCGGTGCGGGCCAGTT
>JAABPT010000459.1 GCA_011391855.1 Burkholderiales bacterium | reverse complement strand
TCGGACACGCCGGTGGAACTGTCGGCCTACGTGCTCAGGACCTACTTCAACGGCAACCCGGCCGCGGGCGCGAGCCTGCGCCTGACGGGTACGCTGGCGCCGGGGGCGTTGCTGGTGATCCACCACCCGTCGTTCGACCCCGCGCTGTTCACGCCGCCTCCCGGATCCATCGTGAACGGCTCGGTCGTCAACTTCAACGGCGACGACGCCATCGTGCTGGAGCGCGATGGCGCTGGCGTGGTCGACCAGTTCGGCCAGGTCGGCTTCGACCCTGGCAGCGCCTGGACGCAGGGCGCCGTCACCACCGTCGACCGGACGCTGCGGCGCAAGGCCGGGATTACACGCGGCAGCGTACCGGCAACACCGCCCGCCGCGTGGGAGCTCGACACGGAATGGGACGTCTTTCCGCAGAACACGGTCGACGGCCTCGGCCGGCGTTGACGGCACGCGCGCGCTGCCCGCCACGGCAGCGTCATCACCCACCGCGAGACTGCGTCATCGCGCCCAGCAGGAGAACTTCGAATGCGACAGATCACCCTCGTTCTGGCCCTCGCGGCCACCCTCGGCGCAGCCGCGCCGACCGCGGCACAGTCTGCCTGCGTGCCGGGCACGGCCTCCGGCAGCGTCACCTTCGGTGCCTTCGATACCGGCGTGCCCAACCACTGCCTGCCCGACGGCACCGCGCTCGACGACCGCTTTGCCGACGAAGGCCCCTGGGGCAGCGAGCAGGCCTTCTTCCGCCACGTCAGCGAGGTCTCGTCGGGGCTGGTCCGCAGCCGCCAGCTGGCCGGCGTCGACCATGCCGGGCTGATCGTCGCGGCGCGCCGCTCCGAGGTTGGCCGGCAGCTGCAGGTCAAGCTGATCACGTTCAACGACTTCCACGGCAACATCAAGGGCGGCGAAGGCTCCAACAGCAACCCGGGCGTGGCGCGCTTTTCCACGCGCATCAAGGAACTGAAGGCCGTCAACCCCTTGCATGCCGTGGTCTCGGCTGGCGACATGATCGGCGCCAGCCCGCTGACCTCGGCGCTGTTCAAGGACGAACCCACGATCGAGGCCATGAACCGCATCGGCATCGACTTCAACGCCGTCGGCAACCATGAATTCGACGAGGGCAAGGACGAGCTGCTGCGCATGCAGCAGGGCGGCAACCATCCCACCGACCTCTACTCGGGCCAGGGCCTGCCGCCCGACCTGAGGAACGGCAGTTTCGCCGGCGCCCGCTTCCGCTTCCTGGCCGCCAACGTGGCCGAAGCCTCCAGCGGCCGGACCCTCTTCCCGGCCTACGGGGTGAAGGACTTCCTGGGCAACAAGGTCGCCTTCATCGGCATGACGCTGGAAGGCACGCCGACCATCGTCTCGCCGTCCGGTGTGGCCGGGCTGAACTTCGCCGACGAGGCCGACACCGTGAACGCGCTGATCCCGCAACTGCGCGCCCAGGGCATCAGGAGCGTCGTCGTGCTGATCCACGAGGGCGGCATCGCCACCGGTGGGCTGACCGGCTGCCCCGGCATCTCGGGTCCCATCGTCGACATCGTCAACCGCCTCGACGCCGAGGTCGATCTCGTCGTCTCGGGCCACACCCACCAGGCCTACAGCTGTCTCATCGCCAACAAGCAAGGCCAGCCGGTGCGTGTGACCTCGTCGGGCCAATACGCGCGCAACCTGGGCGACATCGACCTCACCATCGACACCCGCAGCAAGGACGTGGCCGCGGTCAGCGCCAGCATCCTGACCACCGGCACCACCACCGTCGAAGACCCGGCGCTCACCGACCTGGTGGCGCATTACGACAAGCTGGCGGCGGTTCCCAAGGCGCGGGTCATCGGCACCATCACCGAAAAAATCTTCCGCACTGCCAACACCGCCGGTGAATCGGCACTGGGCGACGTGATCGCCGACGCGCAGCTGGACGCCACCGACGATGTGGGCACCGGCCAGGCCGTGGTCGCCTTCATGAACCCGGGCGGCATCCGCGAAGACCTGCCGTTCAATCCGCCGAACGGCGAGGTGACGTATAACGATGCCTTCACCGTGCAGCCCTTCGGCAACTCGCTGGTGACGATGACGCTGAGCGGCGCGCAGATCAAGACGCTGCTGGAGACCCAGTTCGCAGGCTGCAACGGCCAGGGCGGTTTCAACCGCATCCTGCAGGTCTCGGTGGGCTTCAGCTATGCCTACACCGAGGGCAACGCCTGCAACGCCCGCGTCACGGCCATGTCGCTCAACGGTGCGGCGCTGAACCCGGCCGGCAGCTACCGCATCACCGTCAACAGTTTCCTGGCCGACGGCGGTGACGCCTTCGGCGTGCTGGTGCAAGGCACCGATCGCCTCGGCGGCGCGGTCGACCTCGACGCCTTCGAGGCCTACCTGCTGGCCAACCCCGGCGGCGTGGCGCCAGGGCCGCAGAACCGCATCGTCAAGAACGATTGAACCGAGCCCTAACCGGAGTTCCGAATATTGAGCTGACCGAGATCCTGCTGGCCGGCGTGATGTCCGCCGCCAGCGCGCTGGCGGCCCAGGCGGCCGAACTCTCGCTGGCGTCCGGCAGCGTGGCCGGATCGCTGGCGGCACAGGCCACGGTTAACGGAGAGAGGGTATCGTTCGACGCCGCCATGGACGACCTCTCGGGTGCCGGCTTCGGCCGCCTTCAGCGCCGGCTCGACCGGCGTGCTTTCGGCCGACGCCGACGGCCATTTCGAAGGCAGCTTCGAGGCCGCGACGCTGTGGCTGGAAGCCGGGCCGGCGATCGTGTCCACCGGCGAAGCCATCGGCACGCCAGTGCGTGTGGACGTGGCCGGCAGCGCCGATTCGCTGTGGGGCTCGAGCGGTCCGACGCTGGATGTGCTGCCCACCTTCGATCTCGTGGTGCGCGAAGCCGGGGCCCATATCCTGGGCAGCTGGCAGGGTCTGGACGCCGGTGGCAGCGTGAGCTTCTCCTTCAGCTACCAGGGCCTGGTGGGCCAGGTGCTGTCGTTCAGCCTCAGCCACGACAGCCGGGCCATGGGCGCTGCGGCAGCCATGGCCGCGGGCGCCGGCCACACGCTGGACAGCGCGGCCTAGCTCGAAGGCACTACAGCGTCACGGCCGTGCCCGAGCCCGAGGCGCCGATCAGCGCGACACACTCGCCCGGCTGGACGGTCAGCGAAACACCCTGCAAGGCGCGACGCGACCCGTTGAAGGTCTTGCTCGCGCACTCCACGTGCAGTGCCGGGTGTGAAGCCGACTCCATGGCGCGGAGCGGTAGAGGCGACGAATGACCGCAGCGTGACAGCAGGGCCGCGCCCGCGTCATTCGGTCGGCACGGCTTCACCACAAACTGCGCTTATAAGTCCGGAACAGATCACGGCCCTGTTCGCCGAGCGCGGCCACCTCTGCTATGAAGGCAAAGGCATCACGCAGCTTCAGCACGCCTGGCAATGTGGACGCCTTGCGCGCCAGGCCCGGGTTACGCCGGAACTGGCACTCGCCGCATGGTTGCACGACCTCGGCCACTTGACGACGGGGCTGCAAGGTTCGCCCACCCAGCGCGGCATCGACGACGCCCACGAGACGCTGGCGGCGCAGGCCCTGAGTGCCCTCTTCGGCGCCGAGGTGGCCGAACCGGTGGTGCTGCACGTGCGAGCCAAGCGCTATCTGGTCGCGGTGCAGCCGAGCCATGCACGGGCCTTGTCGCCCGAATCGGCGCGCAGCCTGGCACTGCAAGGCGGGCCGATGTCCCCTGCGGAGTGCGACGCGTTCCTGTCGCTGCCGCATGCGCAACACGCCCTGCGGCTGCGCATCTGGGACGATCATGCCAAGGAGCGTGGACGGCACCCCGCAAGCCCTGCCCAGGCACTGGCCGAGGCGGCTGGAACGGCCGACGCCGGTGTCGCGGAAGGGATCGAATTCGTCCCAGGTCAGGTTGGTCGGCACCTTGTCGCGGCCCAGCCGCAGCTCGCCAAAACCGCCCATCAGGCTGACGGTGGCGCGGCGCTGGAAGATGCCCGCCGCGTTGTTTCGCCCGCCATCGATACTGGCAAGGGGTTGGGTGCCGGTGTCGACCGCAAGCGCGCCCTCGAGCCAGAAGCTGGCCTTCAGGCCGCCGCCCAGGTCCTCGACGCCGCGAAAACCGAGTCGGCTGCTCGACAGCACGGGCCGGAGTTCGATGCCGCGAATAAGAGCACCCGCGGGACGGTGACCCGAGCATAGGCAGCCGATGTGGCCGGGCTGTGACATGGCGCCAGGGCCAGCGCGCCCATCACCCGGCCCGGCCGCTTGCGGCGGGCCGCACCATCTGCGCGACCCGGGCGGCGGCCCGTCAGCGCAGGCGCCTGAACGCCAACCGCGAGACGATCTGCTCGGCGCCCATGGGAACGCAGACCTCGTCGACGATCTCGACGCGCCCGCGGCGCGCGTGCTCCTTCATCTCGCGCGCCGCCGCGTCGTAGACGAAGGGGTTCTCCAGTGCCGTGCCTGCGCACGGCAATTCAAACGTTCCGCCCAGCGGCGTACGGACCAGCAGGGATTCGGCAAAGGACAGCATGTGGGTTTCTCGGTGGTGCGTTGGTCGAATGATCAGGACTTCGAGCCCATGCCGCCGGGGCATGGGCAACAAAGACCACGGAAAGTGATGCAGCGACAGGCGCGGTGGCCCGCGAGGCGGTTCGCGATCGCGTCGCTGAATCTGATGCAGAACGTGACCTGGATATACGCCGATCGTGTGACCATTCTGTGACGGCCCGAAAACTGCGCCGAGGTTCCGGGTGGGGGCTTGCCAGAGAGAGTCCTCCCCATGCCGATCGCGACCCCGCCCTGACCAGTGCCGCCGACGTTGGCCTCCTTCGTGCCCATGCCTGGCCGATGGTGCGTTGGGCCTTCGGCGCCAACACTGCGGCGGCGGTGACATCAAGGGTTCATCGTCGGCCACTACCGTGGACTGCAGGAGGGGTGGCCATGCCGACCCGGCGGGGTTAGGCAGCCGACCCTCCGCCCGCCAACCTTGCAGGAGACTCGAGATGCCAACGACCTCTACCGCTGCTACCAAGCGCAGCCCCCAGTCCGTTCTCAGCGGTACAACGGACGCCAGCGCCGAAGGCGCGCCGGACGCGCCGACCACCGAGGCGAGCGCCCGGCAGGACGACCCGGAAACGCGGGAGGCGCTGATCCGGCTGGCCGCCTACAGCTTCTACGAGCGCCGCGGCTTCATCGACGGCCACGAACTCGCGGACTGGCTGCAGGCCGAGATGGAGATCGACCGCCGGGCTGCTGCCGGCGCTGACGTCGACGAATCGAGCCCGGCGCTGAACTGAACCGGCCGCTGCAGCGCGCCGACCCGATCCGGCGTCGGGTGGGCGCTACAGCGGGCTCGGGATGAAGGATCGGATCACCCGAGCGCCCTTCGGCGGCTGCCGATCCCGAACCCCCGTCTCGGGTAGAACGGCAAGCCGGATCGGCAGACGTTCGAGATCGTGCCTCCCTCGGCCCGCGACCCGGCGACGGGTCGCGGGGCAGCGCGGTCGCAGGGCTACTTCAGGCCCTTGCAGTTGGCATAGAAGCTGACCGTGGCCGGCCAGTCGCTGAAGACGCCGATCACGCCCACGTCTTGCGCCAGCACGTCCAGCACCCGCATCACGTCGCCTTCACGCGTGACGGCGCTGTCGAAGGTCTGGAAGTAGTAGCCGTTGTTGCCGTCGGCCAGGATGCCCGAGCGTTCGACCGTCCAGGTGATGATGTCCAGCCCGGCGCGCCTGGCGTCCTTCGCGTACTGCGACGGCAGGATGTTGCCGCTGCTGTCGGCGGTGAGCAGCGCGAAGGTGGGCGGCGCCACGATGCGGATGCCCTGCGCGCGGTAGCCGGCCAGTTCGGCGGCGCTCGGCAGGTCTGCCACGGTGTTGGCGTCGTCCAGGTACACGGCCTGGCGGCCGAAGGCGGGCTCGTTGTTCACCCAGTACAGCACATCGTTCTTGTCGAAGGACTGCGGCCACACGTTGCGCGCCGGCACGCCGGCTTGTTTGTACTCGTCGATCATCTTCTGCGCATAGGCCTGCTGCGAGAAGCCGTCGAAGGGCATGGCCACACTCGGGCTCTTCAGCTCGGGGGTCATCTTCACGCCCAGACGCTGGAAGAGTTCGATGCTCTCCTTGTGCGTCATCAGCGTGCCGCTGCTCGGGCCCGAATACAGGTCGGTGCGCCAGTTGGCGGTGCCGGCCAGGTATTCGGTCACCGTGCGCGCGTTCGGGTTGGCGGCGTCCATCTTGCCGCGCAGGGTCTTGAATTCGGCCAGCGTCAGTTCGCTGGTGCGGCACTCGGCGCGGGCAGGCGTCAGGCGCGTGCCGTCGGCATTGAAGGTGGCCGGCGTGAAGGGCGTGATGCACTTGTCCGCCAGCGGCGTGGCCAGGATATTGGTGGTGGTGTGCAGGTCGTTCTGCGCGTGTCGGCAGACCAGTTCCTTGTCCTTCGTGAAGGTCACGTCGCACTCGACGATGCCCGCACCCATGCGCGCCGCGGCGGTGTAGCTTTCCACGGTGTGCTCGGGAAACTGCAGCGCTGCGCCGCGGTGGCCGATCGAGAACAGTGTCGGTTTGAACTTCTTGTCGCGCGCCGCGCAGGCCTGCAGCTCGCTCTTGAGCGCGCTGTCGGTCATGTCGTCGACCAGGAAGAAAGGGCGTGGGCCGAGCTGGGTGCTCGGGACAGGGGCAGGGCCGGGGCCGGCCTGGGCCAGCGTGGGCAGCAGGCCGGTGGTGGCCGCCAGGGCCACTGTCAGCAGGGACTTGATCATGGAAACTCCTCGTGTGGGCGGGTCAGGGTCCGCGAGCCCGAACGGTGCGGCTGCGGCGGCGCTACGCTAGGTGGGGCGCGTGACGCACCAGTGACAGCGGCATGAAGCTTGGACGCGCCGGGCCGTTGCACCGCGTCCGTGCAAGCGCAAGCCGAGCGCCTAGCGCAGTGGCGCCGCTCTCAGCTGTTGCAGCAGCTCGGCGGCTTCGTGCCGCGTCGGCTGCAGGCGTGCGAGCTCCTCCAGCAGCCTGTGTGCCGTCACGGCATCGGTGCGCGCCAGCGCGGCGGCCAGGCGCAGCAGCGGGTCGTACGCGGGGCGGAAGTCGGGGCTGGCGCGCAGCACGGCCAGCAGCGGCTCGCGCACCTGGGCCAGCATTTGCCGTGGGTCGGCCGAAGGGCGCACCGACTGCCCGGCGGCGATGAAGGCATCGCGCGCCACCCAGTAGGCGGCCAGGCGGCGGGCGTCGGCCGGGTCGGCGCCGGCCTCCAGCAGTTCCTCGGGGGTGATGGACAGCGTCTGCAGCAGCGTGGCCAGGCGCTCGCGCGGCAGCGAGTCGGGCGCGTAGGTGATGCGGGGTGCGCGGTAGGCCACGACCGGGCGGTCGTCGGTGTTCAGCGGCGCGCCGGCGGCCAGCCGTGCCAGTGCCTGCGGCCCGGCGACGAAGTTGCCCAGCAGCGCCCAGTCATCCGACAGGCCGTAGGGCGCCAGGTCGTGCGGCAGCGCGTGGCGTGCCAGGCGGGACTGCACCTGCGGCATCGTGAAGCGCCGTGCATCGGCGTGCGCCACGAGGCCCAGCACGGGGGTTTCCAGGCTGTTGGTGGCCAGCATCGCCCAGCCGCCGGGGTAGACCTCGGTGAAGGCACGCACGATGCTGCGCAGCGTTGCCAGATCCAGCTGGTGCAGCGGCAGCCATTGGCAGAACAGGCCGCCTGGCGTCAGGCGGGCCTTTACGGCGCGGAAGTGCTCCACCGTGTAGAGCGAACCCGAGCCGCTGCGCGCCGGGTGGAAGTTGTCCGAGACGATGAGGTCGTAGCTTGGTCCGGCGGTGCGCACGTAGCGCCGGGCGTCGGCGGCCACCACGCGCAGCGGCGGCGCGGTGCCGGCGTGCATGTCGCGGGTGAAAAGCGCCGACGCGGCGATCACCTCAGGCAGCAGTTCGGCGGCGTCGACCTGCAGTGTCGGGTCCAGCGCGGCGGACGTGGCCGTGACCCCGGTGCCCAGGCCCAGGAAGAGCGCGCGCTGCGGCTGCGGGTGCAGCAGCAGCGGCAGCAGGGCCTGGCGCGCGTCGGTCAGGCGCGTGGCGCTGCTGCCCTCTTGCGCGCGGTTATTGATGCGCAGGCGGGCCACGCCGTCGGCGTCTTCGACCACGCTCACCGCGGCCATCGTGCCTTCGATGTAGCTTAGCAGGCGGCCGCCTTCGGGCACGTCGACGAAAGCCAGCGGCGGTGCCCAGAAAGCCAGCCCCGCCGTCACCGCGGCGAGGCCGACCGAGGCCGGGCCCGGCCGGCGGCGCGGTGCGTACAGCAGCAGGTAACCCGCGGCGACGAGCAGCAGCGCGCCCTTGGCACCCAGCGCCGGCACCGCCAGCACGCCGAAGAGCGGCGCTGCGGCGGCCGCGCCGAGCGTGTTGACGCCCAGCGAAGCGCCCAGACCGATGCCCGATGCACGTGCCTGCGTGGCCAGGTGACTGAACAGCGCGCCCATGGCCACCGTCGGCAGCAGGAAGGCCACCAGCGACAGCGTGGCCTCTGCGGCCAGCGCGGCGAGCATCGCCTCGACACCGCGTGTGGCCAGCGCCTGCTGCACCGCACCGCGCAGGTCCTCGGCGGCCCACAAGCTGGCCGTGCCCAGCAGCACGGCTGCGGCCACGGCCTGCAGCAGGCGGTCGCGTTGGGCATCGCCGTCACCCGGCTTGCCGTCGAGCGCGGCGATGCGCGGCGTGAGCCAGCGTGCGCAGGCCGCCGCCCCCAGCGCCGTGCCCACCAGGTAGACGGCCAGCAGCAGCGCGAAGGTGTAGACGGTGTCTTCGGTGACCTGGCTCAGCACGCGCACCACCAACACCTCGTAGGCGATGCCCAGCAGCCCTGTGGCTGCCAGCAGCGGCAGTTGGCGGCGCCTGTCACCAGCTGCGGCCGGTGGCGTGACAGGCAACGGCGCTGCGGCCAGACCCAGCACGCCCGCGGCGCACAGCAGGTTCAGCGCGGCGCAGACCGCCGCCGTGCGCGCCAGCCCGATGCCGGGCACCAGAACGAAGGCGACCACCAGCACACCCAGCACCGCGCCCGCCGTGTTGGCCGCGTACAGCGCCGCCACCGCGCTGCCCCGGCGCTGCAGGCGGGCCGTCACGCGTTCCATCGCCGGCAGCGTGGCGCCCATCGCGGCGGTGGCCGGCAGCAGCAGCAAGAAGGTGCCGGCGAAGGCCACCGTCCACTGCCATGCCGCGCCAGGTTCGGCGCCGGTCAGCGCCAGCAGCGCTTCGCTCAAAGGGGCCATCAGCAGTGCCAGCGCCACGCTCCAGGCCGCGATCAGCAGCTCGCAGCCCGCATACCAGCGTTCGGGACGGGCGCTGCGCTCGATGCGCGGGCCCAGTGCCAGCGCGCCCAGCGCCAGGCCGCCGAAGAAGGCCGTCACCACGGCCAGGATGGCGGCGGCCTCGTGGCCGAGCCAGAGCGCGCTCTGCTGCGTCCAGACGAGCTGGTAGCCCAGGCCGGCGAAGCCCGATGCCAGCATCACGCCGAAAGCGACGCCGCGGCGGCCGTGCGTGGCTGACCCTGCGGCGGCGGGCGCTGCTGCGCCGACCTGGGTGCCGCCCTGGGCGTCGGCCTGGGCGTTCACGACCGTGCCTGTCCGCTCATCCGGCGAAGCTGACCGCATAGCCCCAGGAGTCGAGCCGCGTCGGTATCGCGTTGAAAGCCATCGTGACGCGGCGCCCGCCCGGGTTGGGCGGCACGGCGTGCATCAGATAGCTCGGAAAGAGCACGAGGTCGCCGGGCTCGGGGCTGGGGCTGACCCACTTGTCGGCGTTGTAGGGCCCGGGCGTGGTGCGCGCGTTGTCGTGGCGGAAGGCGAAGTCGGTGCCGCCGGGCGACTTCATGAACACGGTCTCGGCGCCGGGCGCCGTGGGCGTGAGGTAGACGACACCCGAGGCGAAGCTGTTGGCGTGGTTGTGCATGGCCTGGCGACCGCCCGTGTCCAGCACGTTGACCCACATCTCCTTGATCGACCAGCCCAGGCGTTCGCCGAATAGCAGGGCGCCGAAGTCGACCAGGCGCGGTGTGATCCGCTGGGCCGCCTCGAGGAAGAGCGGGCTGTCCGCGGGCTGCAGCATCCGGGTGTGCGACAGGTTCGGCGACGCGTTGTTGTCCTGCAGCGCCAGGCCGCTGAAGTGCGCCACGAGCGAATCCACCAGCACGCGCGGCAGCGCGCCCTGCGCACGCACCAGCGGCGTCGGAAAGAGCCCGATCACTTCATCCATCGTCTTCGTTCCCGGCCCCGCGCGAGTGCCTCGTCCATCAGCAGAGGGCGCCACGGCCCAGCGAAACGCAGAGTCTCCGAGGCTTTCAAGACAGGCGCGTGACAGCGCCGAACTGGGCCTGTCGTCAAGCCGTCATGCACGCTGCCTAAGCTGCCGTGGTATTTGAACGCGAACGCGCCCGCTGGGCGCAGCCTTGCACGGAGCCCCACATGCCTGCCCACTTCTCGCGCCGTCGTGCGCTGCACACCGGTCTGGCGCTGGCCGCGTCGCTGGCCCTGCCGGCCGCGCGCGCCTGCGAATTCATGACCTCGACGCTGCGCGTCACCCACCCCTGGACACGCGCCACGGGCCACGATGCCACCAGCAGCGTGCTGTGCATGCGTTTCGACGAGGTCAGCGAGACCGACCGGTTGATCCTGGTGGAAACGCCGATCGCGACGTCGGCCGAGATGGGTGGCGCGCTGGCGCGGCCCGAGGTCGATTTCCTGATCCCGCAGGGCCAGGAAACCTACCTCGACGACTCGGGCACTTTCGTGCGCCTGCTGGGCCTGACGCAGCCGCTGCACCTGGGCCACAGCTACCCGCTGCGCCTGGGCTTCGAGAAGGGCGGCGTCTTCAACACCACCGTCAGCGTCGACTTCGGTCGCTTCCGCTGAGCGTTGCGCATGCGCCCCCGGCGACTGACTCAAAAGCTTCACGCCACTGTCACCTGCGCTTTCTAACGTCGCCAGCGAGCGCGGCATGACCTGCGCCACGCCGCCCGGTCCGGCCGGGCCTCCCCACACAGAGTCCAGGATCACAGGAGTTGTCCCCATGAGTTTTCGCTTCAAGAGCAGCCCGCTCGCCCTCGCGGCCGTTGCCGCCCTCGGCGCCGCCGCTTTGGGCAGCGCCGGCATGGCCGTCGCGCAGCCCACCAAGTCGCAGGGCAAGCTGCCCGGCAAGTACGTGGCGGGTGACTTCCACAACCACACCACCTGCAGCGACGGTTCGACCTCGATGCAGAAGCTGGTGCAGAAGTCCACCAGCACCACGTCCGACGCGCCCTGGGGCTTGGACTGGTTCGTGCAAGCCGGTCACGGCGGACGCGGCAACCGCAACTGCACGCTGGTCGAGGACGAGAGCCTGGCCACGCCGGCCTACCCGGTGGTGGTGTCGCTCGCCGGCACGCCGCAAGGCCCGACCACGACCTGGCAGAACACCAACCCGCCGGTGACGGTCAAGGGTCTGGTTTCGGGCGCGCCGCCCACGCAGAACATGTGGCGCTGGCAGTCGGTGCAGGAATTCCAGTATCCGCTGCTCGAGTACCTCTCGCTGCTGCAGAACAAGCCGATGTTCATGGGTGTCGAATCGGTGGTCGCCGGCCACGAGCACACCTCGATGTCGGTCATCACCGGCCAGATCTCCGCGGGCATGGCCACGCCCGCGCTGCCGGCCACCGGCCCCTATGCCGCGCTGGGCAATGCCAATGCGCTGGCGATGTGGGAATACTGCTTCGACCGCAACGACACCGACACCAGCCGCGGCAATACCACGCTGACCAGCGGTGTCGGCAACAACTGGGACTGCTCGGTGCCCGGCAGCGCGAACGCGGCCGACCCGAGCTGGAGCCAGCTGGCGGCCAAGCTGATCCCGGCCGGCGGCACCGGCACCGGCGTTCGCGGCCACGCCAAGACCGTGGAGGCCGTGAAATGGATGACCGCCTTTCACCCGGACGGAAGCTACTACGTGCCCGCCCACCTGGAACGCGCCGGCCCCTTCAACCCGGACGGCAACAACGGCTTCAACATCGAGCACCTGCGCAACTTCAATAACGCCGCACCGCGCGTGGCGTTCGGCATGGAGAGCCAGCCCGGCCACGGCGCTTCGTCGGACCGCGGTGAGTACGCACCGCGCCGCAACACCATCGCCGGTGTGCGCGTCGACACCGCTGGCGGCACCACCTACGGCGGTACCGGCGTCTACGCGGCGCAGATCGGCGGCGTGTGGGATGCGCTGCTGGGCGAAGGCCGCAACTGGTGGTTCTTCGCCAGCTCCGACTGGCACAACCGCGGCGCCTTCGGCAGCGACGACCGCCGCAGCACGCAGGACTTCTACCCCGGCGAATATCAGCGCAACTACACGATGGTGCGCACGGCCAGCGGCAAGCTGAACCCGCAGAACATCGTCGACGGGCTGCGCACCGGCAACAACTGGGCGGCCAGCGGCCAGCTCATCGACCGCCTGGCCTTCGTGGCCTGCAGCTCGATCAACAACGGCCCGGGCAATCGCCCGAACGCCGCCGTCGAGGCGCTGGCCATGGCCGCCGCGCTGAACAACACCGACGTCACCGCGCCGGGCTGCGCGACGATGGGCGAAAAGCTCGTCGTGCGCCCGG
>JAABPT010000458.1 GCA_011391855.1 Burkholderiales bacterium | reverse complement strand
GCCACGAGTTCTGCAAGATCCTTGTTCGACACGTCGGCGTCGCGGCCCAGCGCCTTCAGGCCGTCGCCGATCATCACGGCGCAATACGGGCAGGCGGTGGCGATGATTTTCGGCGCCACGGCCAGCGCCTGCTCGGTGCGCGCCACGTTGATGCGCGTGCCGATGGTCTCCTCCAGCCACATGCGCGCGCCGCCGGCACCGCAGCACATGGCCTTTTCGCGCTGCAGCGTGAAGTCCAGCGGTGCATCCTTGGCCAGCCGGCGGATGACCTGCCGGGGGGCTTCGTACTCGCCGTTGTGGCGGCCCAGGTAGCACGGGTCGTGGAAGATGATGCGTTCGAAAGAAGGCGCTACGCCGATACGCCGCTCGGACAGCAGCCGCGCAATGGTTTGCGTGTGGTGCTCCAGTTCGTAATGGCCGCCGAAGGCCGGGTATTCGTTCTGCAGTGAGTTGAAGGCGTGCGGGTCGCAGGTGACGATGCGCTTCACGCCCAGGCCATTGAGCGTGCCCACCAGCGTGGTGGCCAGCTGCTGGAACAGCATCTCGTTGCCGGCACGGCGAACACATTCGCCGGTGGAGGTTTCGGCGTCGCCCAGGATCGCGAACCGCACGCCGGCCGCCTGCAGGATGGCGACGAAGGCGCGTGCGATCTTCTGCCCACGCGGGTCGAAGGATTGCGCCGAACCCACGTAAAAGAGCACGTCGAAGTCAGCCGCTTGCGCCGCGTCGGTGAGGTGCGGCAGGTTGAGGTCCCGGGCCCAGTCGGCGCGGGTCTGCGCAGGCAGTCCCCAGGGGTTGCTCTGTGATTCGTAGGCCTCGAACACCGGCTTGAGCTCGTGCGGAAATTCGCCGTCCATCATCACGCGGTGTTGGCGCAGCTTGTAGAACTTGCTCAGGTGTTCCAGTTCGATCGGGCAAGCAGCCTCGCAGTAGCCGCAGGTGGTGCAGGCCCACAGCGTTTCCTCGCTGATGACATTGCCCACCAGCGGTGGCAGCGGATCTTCGCTCTCTGTGGTCCCGGCGGCCCCGCCGGACATGGCGGCTTCAGCCTTGGGCAGCGGCGCCAGCAGCACCGCGCGCTGCTCCATCAGGTGGTGCTTCAGGCTGTCGTTGACCCACTTGAGCGACAGCGGCTTGCCGGTCAGGTAGGTGGGACACGCGTCCTTGCAGCGTCCGCATTCGGTGCAGGTGAAGGCGTCCAGGCCGTCTTTCCAACTCAGGTCGCGCGCCGTGTGCACGCCCACGCGCAGGTCGCCGGCGTCGGCATCGTCGGACATCATCTTCTCCAGGTCCACCGAGGGCACCACGTTGGTGGGCCCGCCGCGGCGGAAGAAGAGCGTGGGCAGCGCGGTGACGATGTGGAAATGCTCTCCCGTGGGCAGCAGCACCAGAAAGCCGAAGACGGTGGCGAGCTGCACCCAGTAACTCAGCTGGTAGCCGGCCTGCAGCGTGCCCTGGGGCCAACCGGCGAAGGCGGAGGCCAGTGCGCCGCCGGCAAAGGCAAAACCGCGTTCGTGCGCGATACCCGCGTCGGAGGCCGAGAACAGCGCGAAGCGGAAGCCGTCGTAGAGCAGGTCGGTGATCATGATCACCGTGATCAGCACCAGCACCAGCAGCGCCTCGCGGTTCTTCTCCAGCCGCTGCGGACGCAACACATAGCGGCGCCAGAAGGCGTAGGCCAGTGCGCCGAGCACGGCCAGCTCGACGAAGTCCTTCAGGCTGGCAAACAGGCCGCCGGCCAGGCCGGGGTAGACGAAGGGCTCGTGGTAGCCGATGGCAATGAGCTGCAGCTTCCGCGCAAGCAAGGCCATGAAGCCGAGAAAGATCACCGCGTGCATCAAGCCCGGCTTCCAGTCGCGCGCGATCATGCGCTGCTGCAGGAAGCCATTCACCAGCACCGCCTTCAGCCGTGCCGCCGGGTGGTCCCAGCGCACTTCGGGCTGCAGCGCCGCCACGATGGCCAGCTTGCGCCAAGCCAGCCAGCCGAAGCCGGCGAAGCCGGCCAACATCAATAGCGTGATGCCTGTCGGACTCATGGTGCGGTCCGCGCACCCCGGGACTCTTTGCAACGAGCCGGGCGCGGCACTTGCCGATTCGCCTTCATCGATACTCCCCGGTTTGCAGTCAGCCGCGCAGGCCTCTTGCGTCCTTGCCCCATGAATCCAGACCCGCCGGTGAATCTACGACAAAGCCCCCCCGCGCCGTTGACGGGCATCAAGACGGGTCTCGATGCGGCACCCGGCCTCGGCCTGGTGCTCGTCTTCGGCGCCAGTGGCTATATCGGCACCCACCTGGTGGCGCGGCTGCTGCGCGAGGGCGTGCCGGTGCGCGCCTCCGGGCGCTCGCGCGCCGTGCTCGAGGCACGGCACTGGCCCGGGGTGGAGATCGTGGTGGCCGACGCGCTGCAGCCCGAAACCCTGCCCGCCGCGCTGCAGGGGGTGGACACGGCCTATTACCTGGTCCATTCCATGGCCGCCGGCCGCGATTTCGGCCGCCTGGACCTGCAGGCGGCCGAGCACTTCGCGGCCGCCGCGGCGCAGGCCGGCGTGCGCCGCATCGTCTATCTCGGCGGGCTGATCCCCGACGAAGCCGACAGCGAACACCTGATCTCGCGCCGCGACACCGGTGAGCGGCTGCGCGCCGGCCCGGTGCCGGTGACGGAAATCCGCGCCGGCATCATCGTGGGGCCCGGCTCGGCGGCCTACGAGGTGATGCGCGACCTCGTCAACCACCTGCCGCTGATGCTGACGCCGAAGTGGGTGCGCTCGCGCTCCACGCCCATCGCGCTGGACAACCTGCTCGAATACCTGCTGCGCGTGCGCCACATCGAGGCCGCCGCCGGCCAGGTGCTGGACGCGGGCGGGCCCGACACGTTGAGCTACGAAGCCATGATGCGGCAACTGGCCGAGATGCTGGGCAAGCACCCGCGCATCATTCCCGTGCCGGTGCTTTCGCCCGGACTCTCGTCGTACTGGCTGGGCCTGGTTACCGCGGTGCCGGCGAGCGTGGCGCGCGCGCTGATCGGCGGCCTGAAGCACGACTTGCCGGCGCGCGACGAGGCATTGCGCGCCTTGGTGCCGCAGCGCCTGCTGGGCTTCCGCGAATCGGTACAGGTGGCGCTGCAGGCCGAGCAAGACCACACCGTGGCGGCGCGCTGGACCGAAGGCGCGATGATGTTTCGCAACTACCGCCAGGACAACGCGTACTACGCCAAGCGCGCGTCGGGCAGCGCGGTGGGGCAGGCCACGCCTGCGGCACTGTGGCAGGTGGTCACTGCCATCGGCGGCGACCAGGGTTATGGCGCGCTGGGTTTTCTGTGGTGGGTGCGCGGCGCCATCGACTGGTTGTTCGGCGGGCCCGGGCTGTCACGCGGACGGCGCCACGCACAAGACCTGCGCCTTGGCGACCGCATCGACTACTGGACCGTGCTGGCGCTGGAGCTCGAGCACCGCCTCACGCTGCACTTCGGCATGAAGGCGCCGGGTTCCGGAGTTCTGGAATTCGTGATCGACCCGCTGCCGGAGGGCCGCACGAGGCTCACCGTCACCGCCTACTGGCACCCACAGGGGGTGTGGGGGCTGCTCTACTGGTACGCCATGATTCCGGCGCACCTGGTGCTGTTCAAGCGTATGACGGCGGCGCTGATGCGTCGCGCAGAAGTTTGATCTGCATCAACCTTCGGCGGGTGCCACAGCCCGCCCTTGTGGGCCGGCTGCAACACCTTCCCAGGGCGTTCAGAGCGACAGGATCCACTTCACCACGGACTGCACCTCTTCGGGCTTGGCCTTCATTTCGGGGTGGTCGCCCTTGGTGTCGTTGATCTTCTTCAGGATCGTGGCCTCGGCATCCGCCTTGCCCTTGTACTGGGCGGCGGTTTCCTTGAAGCCGGGCGCACCCTTCTTGGTCTTGTCCATGTCATGGCACTTGGCGCAGCCGGCGCTCTTGGCCAGATCGGCAGACGCGTGCACGGCACCGGCCGAAAGGAACGCGGCGGCGACGACGGCGGACAACAGCAAAGCCTTCATTTGAACTCCTGAATCGTTAAGGGAGCAGCAGCCGCTGCGCGGCCTGGATCCCGTCTTCGTGCCCAAGACTGCAAGCACCATGGAATGGTATTGCAGCCCTTGAAAAGCGGCGAGTTGCAGTCTCATGCTGCGCACGGTCTTTACTTGCGGTTGCGCAAAAGACGACGCCGGCACGGGCCGGCGTCAAAGGGAATTCCGGCAGAGCCTTTACAGCGTCAAGATCCACTTGATCATGGTCTTGGTGTCTTCCGGGCTGGCCTTCATTTCAGGGTGGTCACCATTGGCGTCGGTGATCGCCTTGAAGATGGTGGCTTCGGCGTCGGCCTTGCCCTTGTACTTGGCGGCGCTGTCCTTGTAGGCCGGGCCCTTTTTCTTCTTGTCGATTTCGTGGCACTTGGCGCAGCCGGCGCTCTTGGAAAGCTCCGGTGAGGCCTGGGCGGCGCCAGTGGCCAGGACACCGGCGGCGACGAAGGCCGAGATCAGTACGAATTTCATGGTTGCTCCTGGAGAGTTTTGTAGTGGTCCTGCCGGAAGCCCTGAAAACTCAGTACCGGCCTCGGTCGGGGGAGATCAGCAGCCGCCCTTCTTTTCCTTCTTGGCAGGCGCCTTTTCGGCCTTCTTCGCGTCGGCCTTGGCCGACGACGCGGCTGAGGCCGCCGGGGCTGCGGCGGTGGCCGATTTGGCGGCCTGCGCGTGGGCGGGAACCTGAACCAGGGCGAAGGCGCACAGCATCAGGGCGGGAAGCAGCTTGTTCATCGAAAAATCCTCCAGGCAGATTGAATGGAAAGGGAGACTGCGGAACCACCGCAGAGCATATAACGCTGGCCGGCGATTTTGGCTGACACGCAGCCGCAGTCCTGCAGCGACCGGCATCTTCCGCGCCCCGATAACATGTGGCGATGCGGGTTTCTCCGGCCTCTTCATGCGCAGCCCCGTGTCGGCACTGACGCGCCGGCGCACGCTGTTGGCGCTGGCTGCGGTCTGTTCGGGCGCGTCGAATGCCAGGCTGCCGGCCCCGAGCCCCACGCGCAGCACATCGCCATTGTTCGAGGGCATGGGCAAGCATCGCATGCCCGACGCCACGCCTTCGGCGCTGGCCCGACGCTATTTCGCGCAGGGCATGGTGCTGGTCTGGGGCTTCAACCCGGCCGAGGCGGCGCGATCCTTCGCCGGGGCCATCGCCGCGTCATCGTCCTGTGCGGCCTGCCATTGGGGGTTGGCCTGGGCGCTGGGCCCCACCATCAATGCCGACATGGCGCCGGGCGACTCGGAACGGGTGGCGACCGCGCTGCATCGGGCCCGGGCGCTGGCACACCTGGGTGCGCCTCGCTTTCGCGACCTGATCGCGGCCCTGGCCACGCGGCACCCGGGCCCGGTTGTGGACGAGATCGACGAAGAGGCCTATGCCGATCACATGCGTCAACTGGCCGCGAAGTACCCGCGTGACGCCGACATCGCCGTGCTGGCGGCCGAGAGCCGGCTCAATCTGCACCCCTACGACTGGTGGTTGCCCAACGGGCAGGCCCAGCCCTGGACGGGCGAGATCGTGGCGCTGCTGGCGCGGGCACTGAAACTGGACCCTGGCCACCCAGGCGCCAACCATTACTGGGTGCATTTGTTCGAACTCTCGGCCACGCCCGAGCGTGCCATGGCACAGGCCGATCGCTTGCGCACGCTGGTGCCGGGTTCAGGCCACCTGCTGCACATGCCGGCGCATATCGACATGCGCACGGGCCGCTATGCCGAGGCGTCAGCGGCCAACCAGCGTTCGATCGAGGCCGACGAGCGCTACCTGGCGCAGGTGGACGCCCAGGGCGCCTACCGCGTGGGCTACGTGGCCCACAACCACCACTTCCTGTGGGCTTCGGCGGCCATGCAGGGCCGCTCGAAGACCGCCATCGCGGCCACCCAGGCGGCCTGGCCGGCGGCTTGCGGGCCACGCCCCGGCGACCTGGGCAGCGGCGTGCTGCAGCACTATGCCGTGCTGCCGCTGCATGCGCTGGTGCGCTTTGGCCGCTGGCAGGAATTGCTGAATCAAACGCGGCCGCCCGACGGCAAGTCGGCCTACCTGCTGGCGATGTGGCACTACGCGCGCGGCACGGCCTGGGCCCGCACCGGACGGCCGCGCGAAGCGCGCGCCGCGCTGCAAGCCCTGCAATCGGCGGCTTCTGAACCGGAACTCCTGTCGACGAAGGTGAAGAACGTCAACCCGGCGGCCGACCTGGTGCGCATCGCCGTGCTCACGCTGCGCGCCGACTTGGCGGCGCTCGAAGGCCGTCAGGGTGAAGCCGTGGCCTTGCTGCAACAGACGGTGGCTGCCGAGGACGCGCTGGCCCACGATGAACCCCACCTGTGGCTGGCGCCCACGCGCCATGCCCTGGGCGCGGCCCTGTTGGACGCGGGGCAGGCCGCAGAGGCAGATCTTGTCTTCCGCCAGGACCTGCGGCACTACCCGGAGAACGGCTGGTCGCTGCTGGGCCTGGCACAGGCGGTGCACCGGCAGGGCAGGAGGCACGATGCGCAGGCCGTCGAGGCCCGTTTCCAGACGGCTTGGCGCCAGGCCGACATGGCCCTGACCCGGCCGCGTTTCTAGCGCGCCACGGTGCGTGCCGCGGCCGGCTGCCGCGGAGACAAGCTTGCGCAAGATCAATGCGGGTATTCCCCAGGGGGTATGCAATCTCCCCATGGAATCCGGCTTCGCTGCAAGCGCCCCCTGCCTCGGCAGGCACCCCGGCGGTGGCGGCGAACGGTTTCCCCACAGGAGCCACTGAAGATGTCACACACCCTCACGCGCGGCATTGCTGCGGCAGCCCGGCCTTCACGGGCCAGCGGCGCGGCACGGCCGTACTGGAACCCTTACGCCGTGGGCTTTCTGCTTGGCTTGGTGCTGCTGGCGACCTACATGGTGGCCGGCCGCGGCCTCGGTGCCACGGCGGCCTTCGCGGCCGTGGCGGCGTGGCTCACCGGCCTGGTGTCGCCCGAACACGTGCAGGCCAACGCGGTGCACGTGCGCTACTGGAACGAAGGGATGCCGCTGCAGTCGTGGACGCTGTTCCTGCTCATCGGCGCGGCAGTCGGCGCCTTCGTCTCGGGCTGGCAGGGCCGTCGGCTGGCCTGGACCGTGGAGCGCGGGCCGAACATCTCCGACAACACCCGCCTGTGGCTGGCCTTCGCCGGCGGCTTCATCGCCGCCTACGGCGCCAAGATCGCCAAGGGCTGCACCAGCGGCCAGGCGCTCACCGGCGCCTCCGTGCTCAATGTCGGCAGTCTGGTCTTCATGGGCGCCGTCTTCGCTTCGGCCTACGCGCTGGCCTGGTTCGTGCGCAAGGAGTGGCTGTGATGTTGCCTCTGTCTTCCACCCTTGAATTCAGCCCCTCGGCCGAGCTGGGCCTGGCCCTGCTGCTGGGCCTGGGTTTCGGGTTCTGCCTGGAACGCGCCGGCTTCGGCAGCGCGCGCAAGCTCACCGCCGTGTTCTACCTGTACGACATGGCGGTGGTGAAGGTCATGTTCATGGCCATCATCACCACGATGGCAGGCCTGTTCCTGCTGAGCGCCGGCGGCTTCCTGGACCTGTCGGAGCTGTATGTCGAGCCCACCAGCTACGCCGCGCAGGCACTCGGTGGCCTGATCTTCGGTGCCGGCTTCCTCGTCGGCGGCTATTGCCCGGGCACTTCGCTTTCGGCGGCGGCCACCGGCCGCAAGGACGCGCTGGTCTTCATGGCCGGCATGCTGGTCGGGGTGTGGGCCTATGCCGAATTCACGCCCGGTATCGAGCTCTGGATCAAGGCCGGCAGCCGCGGCGAAGTGACGCTGCCCTCGCTCACCGGCATCGGCATGGGCGGGTGGGTGCTGGCCTTCGTGGCGTTCCTGGTCTTCGCCGGCTGGGGCATGGGCCGGCTGGAGCAGCGCTTCGCCGGGTTGCGGCCCCGCGCCTGAGATCGATTTCCCCTTTTTCCTTCGGTAAAGAACCATGAGCAAAGCAGTTTCGAGACGGAGATTCCTGAGCATCTCCGCCGGCAGCCTGGGCGCGGCCACGGCCGGCGCCGCCTGGCAGGGCTGGATTCCCCTGGCCCCGGACGCATTGGCCGCCAAGGCCGCCACCGCGGCCGAAGCCGGCTCCGGCACCGTGACCACGATTCCCACCTTCTGCGAGATGTGCTTCTGGCGCTGCGGCGGCATTGCCCACCTGCGCGACGGCAAGCTGTGGAAGTTCGAGGGCAACCCCAAGGACCCGCAAAGCATGGGACGTTTGTGCCCGCGCGGCACCGGCGCCGTGGGCGCGCACTACGACCCCGACCGCTTGCGCCAGCCGCTCATGCGCGTGGGCGAGCGCGGCAAGGAAGAGTGGAAGGCCGTGAGCTGGGACGAGGCGCTCACCTTCGTGGCCGAAAAAATGAACAAGATCAAGGCCGAGCACGGCCCGGAGTCGATGGCCTTGTTCAACCACGGGTTCGGCCAGCGCTTCTTCCAGCACGTGCTGAAGAGCTGGGGCGTGATCAACTACGCCGGCTCTTCCTACGCCCAGTGCCGCGGCGCGCGCGACGTGGGCTACGTGCTCACCTATGGCGCCGGCGTCGGCTCGCCCGAGCCGACCGACATCAAGAATACCGATTGCCTGGTGCTCATCGGTTCGCACCTGGGCGAAAACATGCACAACTCGCAGGTGCAGGAATTTGCGCAGGCGGTGGAGCGCAAGGCCTCGGTGATCGTGGTCGACCCGCGCTATTCGGTGGCCGCGAGCAAGGCCAAATACTGGCTGCCGGTGAAGCCCGGCACCGATATTGCGCTGCTGCTGGCCTGGGCCAATCTGTTGGTCACCGAGGGCCGCTACGACAAGGCCTTCGTCGAGAAATACGGTCACGGCTTCGACCAATTCGCGGCCGAAATCAGTGGCTACACGCCCGAATGGGCGGCCGAGCAGTGCGACGTGCCGGTCGACCTGATTCGCGCCGCGGCGCGCGAATTCGCCAGCCACCGCCCGGCCAGCATCATCCACCCCGGCCGCCGCGTGAACTGGTACGGCGACGATACGCAGCGCAGCCGTGCCATCGCGCTGGTCAATGCGCTGCTGGGCAACTACGGCCGCAAGGGCGGCATGTTCATTTCGCAGGGCATCAAGATCGCGCCGTACCCCCTGCCCAAGTACCCCGAGCACGCCAAGCCTCGGCTGGACGGTGCCGAGGCAGAACAGTACCCGTTTGCCGACGAAGGCATCACCACCAGCATCCGCGACGCCACCATCAGTGGCAAGCCTTACCCCGTGAAGGGCTGGTTCGTCTACTCGACCAACCTGATGCAGGCGCTGCCGAACGAGCAGGAAACCATCAAGGCGATCCAGAACCTGGACCTGCTGGTGGTGTGCGACACCGTGCCCAGCGAAATGGCCGGCTGGGCCGACGTGATCCTGCCCGACACCACCTTCCTGGAACGGCACGACGAGATCCTGACCGGTTTCGGCCGCACCGGCTGGGCGTCATTGCGCCAGCCCGTGGTGGCGCCGCCGCACGACCAGAAGCCGGCCTGGTGGATTGCCAAGCAACTGGCCGAGAAGCTGGGCATCGGTGAGTGCATGCCGTTCAAGGACATGGAGGAGTACCTTAGCTTCCGCGTCGAAAAATCCGGCCACAGCTGGGAAACGCTGAAGAAAGAGGGCGTGATCATGGCCCCGCACCAGCCGATCACGGTGGAAGAGGGCCTGGCACTGGAATTCTCCACGCCCAGCGGCAAGGTCGAGTTCTGGTCGGACCAGCTGGCCAAGGCCGGCTTCGACGCGGTGCCCAAGTACACGAAACACCCCGAAGCGCCTGCCGGGCACTTCCGCCTCATCACCGGGCGCGCCCCCGGCCACACCTTCAGCCGCACGCAGAGCAACCCTTTCCTGCACGACCTGATGCCGGAAAACGAGGTCTGGGTGAATACCGCCACGGCGTCCAAGCTGGGGCTGAAGAACCGCGACTACGTGAAGCTGAAGAACCAGGACGGCGTGACGAGCAACCGCGTCCGTGTGAAGGCCACGCAGCGCATCCGCGAGGACTGCGTCTACATGGTCTACGGCTTCGGCCACACCAACAAGATGCTCAAGACGGCCTACCTTCGTGGCGCCAGCGCTGGCGGCTTGAATACGCATTACGCAACCGATCCGCTGATGGGCGCAACGAGCATCCACAGGAATTTCGTTGCCCTCGTGAAGGAGGCCTGAGATGCCCCGCTTTGGAATGGTCATAGACACCCGCAAATGCGTGGGCTGCCAGGACTGCGTGGTGGCCTGTCAGGTCGAAAACGACGTGCCGTTGGGCTACTGCCGCGACTGGATCACCACCGAGGTGCGCGGCACCTTCCCGCAACTGAGCATGGAGATCCGCACCGAACGCTGCAACCACTGCGACAACCCGCCGTGCGTGAGTTGCTGCCCCACCGGTGCCAGCCATGTGGAGGATTTCGGCAAGACGGTGCAGGTGACGGCCAACAAGTGCATCGGCTGCAAGGCCTGCATTGCCGCCTGCCCCTACGACGCGCGCTTCGTGCACCCGCAAGGCTACGTCGACAAATGCACCTTCTGCCTGCACCGCGTGAAGGATGGCAAGGACCCGGCCTGCGTGTCGGTGTGCCCCACGCACTGCATGCATTTCGGCGACCTGGACGACCCGAAGAGCGCCGTCAACGGCTTGCTGCGCACGCGCAAGTTCCACACGCTGCTGCCCGAAGCCGGCACCCGGCCGCGCATCTTCTATCTCACCTGAGGAGCAGCCGTCATGCTCGAAATCACAAGCACCCGACACAACCCCTTGATCGACCCGCACCTGGCGGTGTGGAGCTGGGAAATCCCGCTGTACCTGTTCGTGGGCGGCATCGTGGCCGGCATGATGGTCATCGGCGGCCTGGCCATGCTGCGCCTGGCCCGGGGTGACGACACGCGCAGCTTCTTTTCCATGCAGACGCCGCTGCTGGGCTTCGTGCTCATGAATATCGGCATGCTGGCGCTGCTGCTGGACTTGACGCACCGCCTGTACGTGTGGCGCATCTACCTCACGTTCCAGTACCAGTCACCCATGGCCTGGGGTTCGTGGGTGCTGCTCGTCGTGTACGGCGTGCTCATGGTCTCGGCGCTGATCCGCCTGCCGGACGCCTGGCCCTGGCTGGGCCGCACGGTGCCGGTGCTGAAGACCTGGTCCGACGCCCTCGTGGCCCGGCCGGCATGGATCCGCGCGCTGGGCTGGGCCAATGTGGGGCTGGGCATCGCCCTGGGCATCTACACCGGCATCCTGCTCAACACCATGGTGGCGCGGCCGTTGTGGAACAGCGCCATCCTCGGCCCCTTGTTCCTGGTCTCGGGCCTTTCGGCCGGCGTGGCGGTGATGCACATCGCGGCCACGCTGCTGCAAGGGCGCAACGCGCCGCAAGGCATGGTTGGCGGCGCCTTCTCGGCCATGCTGCAGCCCATGGGGCCGCAGCACCCCGAGAAGAAGACTGCCGAATCGCTGGTGCGCTACGACCAGATGTTCCTGGTGGCCGAGCTGGTATTCATCGCCATCCTGCTCATCAACCTTTACACCACCTCGGCCTCGCACGCCGTGGCCGCCTCGCTCATCACCACTGGGCCTTATGCGCTGGCCTTCTGGGGTGGCGTGGTGCTGGTGGGCGTGGTGCTGCCGCTGGCTTGGCAGGGCCTGGAGCTTTCGCACAAGGTGGCGCACACCGTGGTGCCGGCCGTGTTGGTGCTGGCCGGTGGCTTCACGCTGCGCTGGATCATGGTCAACGCCGGCCAGGTCAGCGAGATCACCCCTGTTCTCACGTTGGGTCAGTGACGGTCGACCCCTTTGTTTCTCCGAAAGGAAATCTGATGTTCCGCATTACTCTTCTTGGCGCGCTGCTGCTCGGCGCGCAGATCGCCGCCGCGCAGGCGCCGGCCACCCCGGCTGCCGCCAAGGCCAAACCGCTGCAACCGGGCATGTGCGCCGCCTGCCACACGCTGGAGCCCAACCAGATCGGGGGCTACCTGGAGTCGGCGGCGTTCAAGTCGCAGGCCATGCAGGTGGACGTGGGTGCCGCTGCGCCGCAGATCCTGCGCTTCGATCCCAAGACGCTGAAGGTCATCGACGGCGGCGTGGCGAAGACGCCCGAGTTCCTGAAGGAATTCAAGAAGCGCCATGAGGTGCAGGTCACCTATGTCGAGAAGGACGGCGTCAAGGTCGCCAGCGAGATCCACTTCAAGCCGCCGGCCAAGATCGACCCGGCCAACCTGATCGACTACGCGGGTGTGGCCAAGCTCGTTGCCGAAGGCCCGGCCAAGAACACCTACACGCTGATCGACTCGCGGCCTTTGGTGCGCTTCCAGGAAGGCGCCATCCCCACGGCGATCCACCTGCCCTTCATCGGCTTCGACAAATTCGTCGACCGCCTGCCCAAGGACAAGAGCCAGCTCACCGTCTTCTACTGTGGCGGCATCACCTGCACGCTGAGCCCGAATTCGCTGAAGAAAGCCAAGCAGATGGGTTACACGAACTTGCGCGTGTACCGCGAAGGCGAGCCCGAATGGAAGACGCGCAACTACCTGGTGACCACGCCGGTGTTCGTGAAGGCCGCTTATGTCGACCGCGACATCCCCCACGTG
>JAABPT010000457.1 GCA_011391855.1 Burkholderiales bacterium | reverse complement strand
GGACCTGATTTGATCGCGCTCGTGCAGCGGGTGCGCGAAGCGCGCGTGGAGGTCGCTGGCGAAGTGGTCGGCGCCATTGGCCCCGGCTTGCTGGTGCTGGTGTGTGCCGAGCCTACCGACACGCCGGCCCAGGCCGCGAAGCTCGTCGACAAGCTGCTGAAGCTGCGCATCTTCGCCGACGAAGCCGGCAAGATGAACCTCAGCGTGCAGGACGTGGCCGGCGGCCTGCTCCTCGTCTCGCAGTTCACGCTGGCGGCCGACACCAGCACCGGCAACCGGCCCAGCTTCACGGGCGCGGCACCAGCGGCGCTGGGGCGCACACTGTTCGAGGAAACGCTGCGCCTGGCACGCGAGAGGCACACACCGGTGCAGGCAGGCCTGTTCTGCGCCGATATGCAGGTGCACCTGGTCAACGACGGGCCGGTGACGATTCCGCTGACGGTGCGCTGAACAGCCCGTTGCGCCGAAGCAGCCCCGGCTGGGCAGAAGGCGAGAAGACGTGCGCAGGCACTTCTTCACGTCCTCAGTCGGCGTATTGACCCGCCGCCTTGATGGCCGGGCCCCACTTCGCGATCTCGGCTTCGACGAAGTTCTTGTGGTCGACCGGGTTCAGGCGGCTGTCGTTGACGACCACCGCACCCATGGCTTCCTGGCGCTTGATGAATTCCGGGTCCTTCAGCGCCTGGCGCAGTGCTGCATTGAGCTGGTCGACGATGGGCTTGGGGGTGCCCTTGGGCGCATACAGGCCTTGCCAGACGACGACGTTGAAACCCTTCAGGCCCAGCGCGTCGAGCGTGGGCAGGTTGCGCAGTGCCGGCGTCGTGAGCGGCTTGAGGGTGGTCACGGCGTAGGCCTTGACCTTGCCGGCCTCGATCTGGCTCGACGTGTTGGTCGTCTGGTCGCACATCAGGTCGACCTGGCCGCCCAGGATGTCGGTCATGGCCGGCGCCGTGCCCTTGTACGGCACGGTCGTCATGTCGACGGCCATCGCCTGCTGGAACAGCAAGCCGCACAGGTGCGAAGCGGCGCCCAGGCCAGCGTTCGCCAGGTTGATCTTGCCCTTGTTGTCGGCCATCCACTTGCGCAACTCGGTGAAATTGCTGGCCGGCAGCGAGGGCCTGCCGATCAGCGTCATCGGCACGTCGCTGACCATGCCGAGATATTCGAAGTCGCCCAGCGTGTCGTAGGGCAACTTGCGATACAGCGCCGGCGCGGTGGCCATGCCGATGTGGTGCAGCAGGAGGGTGTAGCCGTCGGGAGCGGCCTTGGCCACCTTGTTGGCGCCCAGCGTGCCACCGGCGCCGCCGACGTTCTCGACCACCACGGTCTGGTTGTTGAATGCCTTGCGCAGCACCTCGGCGAGGTCGCGCGCCGACTTGTCGGTGGGGCCGCCCGCCGCGAACGGCACGACGATGGTGACGGGTTTGTCGGGAAAGGCGTACGCACTGGCGGCCACGGCCGTGGCCAGGAGCGCAGCCAGCAGCCGGCGGGTCTGAATCATGAGTTTGTCTCCGGGTTGTGGGTGAGTCACGCGCAGCCTTCCACGACTGCTTGCGCGGGGGCAGGATGCTATCCGGATGTCGGCGCAGTCTGGCCCTGCGCCGAGCGTTGACCGGCCAGCGATGGGGTCTTGCCGCAGGGGCGCGACGCAGAGCCGGCCTGTCAGCCGTAGCGCCGCGCGTCCTCGATCACCTTGCCGTCGTTGGGCAGGCTGCCGGGTTCAGCGAGGGTGACCTCGCCGCGCAGCTTGGTCACGTCGCGCAGCGTCTGCGCCACGGCCTCGGCCAGGCCCTCGGGTCGGGTGGCCGTCTCGGCGTGCAGCGTCATGCGGTCGTTGGCCATCTCGCCTTCGATGACCAGCCGCGCGCGGCCCAGTTGAGGGTGGCGCTTGACCACCTCGGCCACCTGGCTGGGGTGCACGAACATGCCGCGTACCTTGGCCGTCTGGTCGGCGCGGCCCAGCCAGCCGCGGATGCGGGTGTTGGTGCGCCCACTGGGGCAGCGGCCGGGCAACACGGCCGAGAGGTCGCCGGTGCCGAAGCGCACCAGCGGGTAGTCGGGGTTCAGCGGCGTCACCACGACCTCGCCCACTTCGCCGTCGGGCACCGGCTCGTGGGTGCCCGGCCGCACGATCTCGACGATTACGCCTTCGTCCAGCACCAGGCCCTCGCGTGCGGCAGTCTCGTAGGCGATCAAGCCCACGTCGGCGGTGCCATAGCTCTGGTAGGCATGCACGCCGCGTGCGGCCAGCATGTCGCGCAGCGCGGGCGGAAAGGCCTCGCCGCCGACCGAGGCCTTGGTCAGCCAGGGAAGTTGAATGCCCAGTTCGTCGGCCTTCTCCAGCGCAATGCGCAGGAAGCTCGGCGTGCCAGAGTAGGCCTGCGGACGCAACTCGGCCATGGCCTGCAATTGCAGTTCGGTATTGCCCACGCCGCCGGCGAAAACGGTGCAGCCGATGGCGTGGGCGCCGGTCTCCATCATCGAACCGGCCGGCGTGAGGTGGTAGCTGAAGCTGTTGTGCACCAGGTCGCCGGCGCGAAAACCCGCGGCGAACAAGGCGCGGCCGAAGCGCCAGTAGTCGGGCTGCGCGCCTTCGGGCTCGTAGATCGGTCCTGGCGACTGGAAGACGCGCCGTGCGGTGCGCCCTGCGCCCTGGGCGTGCCAGCCGATGACCGAAAAGCCGCCGAAGGGGTCGCCTCCGGCCGCGCGCGCCGCCTGCTGACGTTCGAGCAGTTCGTGCTTGCGCGTCACCGGCAGCCGCGCCAGCGCTTCGCGCGTGGTGATGCCCGCCGCATCCACGCCGGCCAGCCGCTCGGAGAAGGCGGCGGTGGACAGCGCGGCGCGCAGTTGCGCCGGCAGTGCCGCCAGCTGCGCTGTTTCGCGGGCTTGCGGGTCGCGGGTTTCCAGGGTGTCGTAGTGTTCGGTTCTCATCGGGGCAGGCCTTCGCTGAACGGGCCGGTTGTCGCCAGGGGAGGCCCAAGCGGTGTTGTCGAGCCGGTGTCCATGCCGATTTCACGCAGCAGTTTCTTTGTCAGCCGGCTGGCCACCAACGCATGAGAACGGCGCACCAGGGTGTCCAGGTCGGTAGCGGCCAGGCCGTGAACGCGCCCCACCTGCACCCACTTCGCGCGTGCCAGGTAAGGTGCGGGAATCACGCCCGGCACGCCGGTCAGTTCGAGAAAACGGTCTTCGTCGACCTTGAACGAACAGGTGGCGGCGCGGCCGACGTCGAGCAGGAAGACGCAGAACATCTTGCCGCCGACGCTGTACACCAGGTCAGCGCCCCACTTGATATCTTCGGTGGCGCCAGGCAAGGCGGCAGCCAGCGCGCGCTGGCGCTCGAAGTCCGGGGCAGGGCGCTGGCGTGCCATCAGTCCTCGCGCTCCCAGCGCGCCAGGCGTTTCTTCACCTCGTCGAGCAGCTTGCGCGTATCGGCCGCACCCGTGAGCACTTGCGAGTCCCACTCCGGCGTCAGCATCGGGCGCCGTGCGATGCGGGCGCGGATCGTGTCGCCTTCGGTCGCCAGTTCCAGCACCCGCTTGCCACGCAATTCGAAGCCCGTACCTCGCTCGACCAGGCCCAGATCGCGCAGCGCGCGCCGCAGGGCGATCAGCGCCTCCTCGGGCTTGAAGGGTGGCGGCGCGAAGCCGAAGCTGTTTTCTTCCACGGCCGGCTCTTCAGGACAACCAGCGCTTGCGCCGCTTGTAGCTCTTCACGTCGCGGAAGCTCTTGCGGTCGCCGCCGCCCATGCCCAGGTAGAACTCCTTCACGTCCTCGTTCTCGCGCAGGTCCTTGGCCGCGCCTTCCATGACGATGCGGCCACTCTCCAGGATGTAGCCGTGGTCGGCATAACGCAGCGCCATATTGGTGTTCTGCTCGGCCAGCAGGAAGGTGACTTTCTCGCGCTGGTTGAGGTCCTTCACGATCTCGAACACCTCTTCCACGATCTGCGGCGCCAGGCCCATGCTCGGCTCGTCGAGCAGCACCATCTTCGGGTTGGCCATCAGCGCGCGGCCGATGGCGCACATCTGCTGCTCGCCGCCGCTGGTGTAGGCGGCCTGACTGGTGCGGCGCGTCTTCAGGCGCGGAAAATAGTTGTAGACCTTTTCCAGCGTCTGGGCGATGGCGGCCTTGCCGTCCTTGCGCGTGTAGGCGCCGGTCATCAGGTTGTCTTCGATCGACAGATGCGCGAAGCAGTGCCGGCCTTCCATCACCTGGATCACGCCGCGGTTGACCATCTCGCTGGTGCTGAGCTTCTCGATGCGCTCGCCGCGCAGTTCGATGCTGCCCTTGGTGACCTCGCCGCGCTCGCCCGCCAGCAGGTTGCTCACCGCGCGCAGCGTCGTCGTCTTGCCGGCGCCGTTGCCGCCGAGGATGGCCACCACGCCGCCTTCGGGCACCTGCAGGCTCACGCCCTTGAGCACCAGGATGACGTGGTTGTAGATGACCTCGATACCGTTGACGTTGAGGAGGATGTTGCTCATGGTGGCCAGGTGTGGGCTTGTTCGAGCGCCGCACGCGACACTCGAACAAGGGCCCCGCGGGGCCCCTGACTTCGTCGATCAGCTCTGGCAGTCGGCCGCCGTGCGGCGGCTCAGCTTCTTCTCGGCCAGATATTTGTCCGCCGATGCGCGGACCAGAGGCTTGATGATCTGCTGGTCGGCTTCGAGCCAGTCGGAAGACCACACGAACTTGCTGCCGTCCCAGGTGTGCACGCGGGCATAGCTCGCGCCCAGGTGGTCCGCGCAACTGGTCGAAATCGGGCGCATCACGCCCTTGAAGCCCAGTGCGTCGAGTTTGGCCTGCGTGAGGTTCAGGTTTTCGTAACCCCAGCGCGCCTGCTCGCCGGTCATGACCTTGCCCTTGCCGAAACGCTCCTGGGCCGCGCGCACGCCTTCGACGGCGAGCATGGCGCCCATGGCGCCGCGCATGTACAGCACGCTGCCCACTTCTTCCTTCGGGCCCGTGCCCTGCCCCTTGGCGTGGACCTTCTCGAGGATCTCCTTCACCACCGCCGAGCCCGGCTCGGCGCCGTGCTGCATCATGACGGCGCTGTAGCCCTTGGCCGCTGCGCCCACGTCCTTCAGATCAGGCTCGGCGCCCGACCACCAGGTGCCGAACATCTTCTCCCGCGGGTAGCCCGTGGCCACGGCTTCCTTGATCGCGGTGGGTGTCATCACGCCCCAGGTCTGCATGATCACGAAATCGGGGCGCTGCTGGCGCACCTGCAGCCAGATCGACTTCTGCTCCACGCCGGGCGCCGGAACGGGCAGCAGCAACAACTCGAAGCCGTGCATCTTCGAGCGCTCGGTCACGATCGGCAGCAATTCCTTGCCGAACGGGCTGTCGTGGTAGACGATGCCGATCTTCTTGCCCTTGAGCTTGTCCCAGCCGCCTTCCTTGTTGGCAATATGGCGCAGCACGGTGTCGCCGGCCACCCAGTAGTGGCCCACGAGCGGGAAATTCCATTTGAAGGCGTTGCCGTCCGCGGTGTCGCTGCGGCCGTAGCCCGAGGTGATGAGGGGGACCTTGTCGGCCGGCACCTTGTCGGTCAGGGCGAAGGTGATGCCGGTGGAAAGTGGCTGGAATACGGTGGCGCCGCCGTTTTTGCCCTTCAGGCGCTCGTAACACTCGACGCCGCGGTCGGTGGCATAGGCCGTCTCGCACTCCTCGACCAGCGTCATCACGCCGTTGATGCCGCCGCGTGCGTTGACCAGCTTCATATAGTCGTTGTGCCCGTTGGCCCAGGGCGTGGCATTCGGCGCCACGGGACCGGTGCGGCCCGACAGCACGGGGAAGAACTGCTCCTTGGCCTGGGCATGGGCCGAGGTCGCGGCGAGCAGGGCGCTGGCGCCTGCGGCTGCCAGCGCGGCGCCGAGGGCGATATTTCTGAACTTCATGTCTGCCTCCAGAGGTGGTACTCGAAGAAATGCACTCGTCAGTGCCCCAGGATCGATCGGCCCGTCGGCCATCCGAACGCTCGAATTCAGTGCGGGAACGGCCACAGCCGCATCTTTTCCTTGGCCGTGGACCACAGCCGGGCCAGGCCGTGCGGCTCGACGATCAGGAAGAACACGATCAGGCCGCCGAAGATCATCAGCTCTGCGTGGGCGATGAGCGCGGTGCCGATGGTCACACCGAAAAGTTCGCCGAAGGCCGGCAGCGCCTGGTTCAGGATCACCGGCAGGATGACGATGAACGCGGCGCCGAAGAAGCTGCCCATGATCGAGCCCAGTCCGCCGATGATGATCATGAACAGCAACTGGAAGCTGCGGTCGATGGAAAACGCCGCGGGTTCCCATGAACCCAGGTGCACGAAGCCCCACAGTGCTCCGGCCACGCCCACGATGAAGGAACTGACGGCAAACGCCGTGAGCTTGGCGTAGACCGGGCGGATGCCGATGACGGCAGCAGCGACGTCCATGTCGCGGATGGCCATCCACTCGCGGCCGATGTGGCTGCGCACCAGGTTCTTGGCCATCACGGCAAACACCACCAGGAAGGCCAGGCAGAAGAAATATTTGCCGACGGGGCTGTCGATGCGCACGCCGAACAGCGACAGATCCGCCACGCTGACGGTGCCCGAGGTGGAGTCGTTGGTGAACCACTTGACGCGCAGGAACGCCCAGTCCCAGAAGAACTGCGCCGCCAGTGTGGCCACCGCCAGGTACAGGCCCTTGATGCGCAGCGAAGGGATGCCGAACAGGATGCCTACCGCGGTGGCGCACACCCCACCCAGCAGGATGGCCACGATGACCGGCATACCGTCGACGCGCACGAAGAAGTTGTACGCGGCATAGGCGCCGACCGCCATGAACGCACCGGTGCCCAGCGAGATCTGCCCGCAGTAGCCGACCAGGATGTTCAGTCCCAGCGCCGCCAGCGACAGGATCAGGAACGGAATCAGGATGGCGCGGAACAGATATTCGTCGGCCAGCAGTGGCACGCCGAGCACGGCGAAGGCCAGCAGCAGGCCGATGGCGATGCGGTCCTGCTTGATCGGGAAGACCTGCTGGTCGGCCCGGTAGTCGGTCTTGAACTGGCCGTTCTCGCGATAGAGCATGTGCGTTTTCCTGTGTGCTCAGACGCGGTCGATGATCTTCTCGCCGAACAGCCCCTGCGGTCGCACGAGCAGTACGAAGAGCACCAGCACGTAGCCGAACCAGATCTCGATGCCGCCGCCGAGATAGGGGCCGATGAAGACCTCGGACAGCTTCTCGCCCACGCCGATGATCAGTCCGCCGATGATGGCGCCCGGCACGCTGGTGAGCCCGCCCAGGATGACCACCGGCAGCGCCTTCAGTGCCACCAGGCTCAGCGAGAACTGCACCCCGAGCTTGCTGCCCCAGATGACGCCGGCCACCAGCGCCACGAAGCCGGCGACGCTCCAGACGATGACCCAGATGCGGTTCAACGGAATGCCGATCGACTGTGCAGCCTGATGGTCGTCGGCCACCGCACGCAGCGCGCGGCCGGTGGCGGTGTACTGGAAGAACAGGGTCAGCATCACCACCAGTGCCGCGGCGATGACGGCTGCATAGAGGTCTTCCTTGTTGACGAGCAGGCCGCCTTCGAAGACGTTCTCCAGCAGGAACATCGGGTCCTTGGGCAGCCCGACGTCGATCTTGTAGATCTCGCTGCCGAACAGCGTCTGCCCCGAGCCGTCCATGAAGTAGGCGATGCCCAGCGTGGCCATCAGCAGCGTGATGCCTTCCTGGTTGACAAGCTTGCTCAGCACCAGGCGCTCGATCAGCCACGCGGCCACGATCATCATCACCATCGCTGCTGCAAAGGCCAGCACGTTGGCGAGCAGCTTGTTGTCGAAGCCCAGCCACTGCGGGATCCACTCGGAGAAGCGGGCCATCGCCAGCGCCGCCGACAGCACCATCGCGCCCTGCGCGAAATTGAACACGCCGCTGGCCTTGTAGATGAGCACGAAGCCCAGGGCCACCAGCGAATACAGCATGCCCGTCATCAGGCCGCCGAACAGGGTTTCTAGGAACGGTCCCATGGCTGGCCTCTTCAGTGGCTCGTACCGAGGTACGCGCTGATGACGTCGGGGTTGGTGCGCACCTCTTGCGGGGTGCCGTCACCGATCTTCTTGCCGTAGTCGAGCACGACGATGCGGTCGCTGATGTCCATGACCACGCTCATGTCGTGCTCGATGAGCACGATGGTGGTGCCGTATTCGTCGTTCACGTCCAGGATGAAGCGGCTCATGTCCTGCTTCTCTTCCACGTTCATGCCGGCCATCGGCTCGTCGAGCAGCAGCACCTTGGGTTCCATGGCCAGCGCGCGGCCCAGGTCCACGCGCTTCTGCAGGCCGTAGGGCAGGCGGCCCACGGGCGTCTTGCGGTGGGCCTGGATCTCCAGGAAGTCGATGATCTTCTCGACGGATTCGCGCTGCTCGGTTTCCTCGCGCTCGGCTGCGCTCCAGCCGAAGCCGCGCACCGCCTGCTGGAAGATATTGGTCTTCATGCGCAGGTTGCGCCCGGTCATGATGTTGTCCAGCACGCTCATGCCCTTGAACAGGGCCAGGTTCTGGAAGGTGCGCGCGAAGCCCATCTCGGCCACCTGGCGCGAATTCATATTCGAGAAGGTCCGGCCGCGGAAGGTGATGCTGCCCTGCTGCGGCGAGTACACGCCGTTGATGCAGTTGAGCATGCTGCTCTTGCCGGCGCCGTTGGGGCCGATGATGGCCCGCACCTCGTGCTCACGCACGTTGAAACTGATGTCGGTGAGCGCCTTCACGCCGCCGAAATTGAGCGAGATATTGTTCACCTCGAGGATGACCTCGCCTGCTTTGCGCTCTGCCACGGTCAGGCCGCCTTCTTCATCACGGGGTAGGTCTTGGCGTCGACGATGGTGATCGTGGCCGACACGCTGCCGCTGCGCCCGTCCTCGAACTTCACCGCGGTCTCGATGAACTGTTCCTTCCTGCCGCCGTACAGCGCGTCGACCAGCAGCTGGTACTTCTCGCCGATATAGCCGCGGCGCACCTTGCGCGTGCGCGTCAGCTCGCCGTCGTCGGCGTCCAGTTCCTTGTGCAGCACCAGGAAGCGGCTGATCTGGCTGCCGGCCAGCATGGCGTCGGCCGAGAGGTCGGCATTGACCTTCTCCACGCATTCGCGCACCAGTTCCAGCACCTCGGGCTTGGCCGCCAGGTCGGTGTAGCCGGCGTAGGGCAGGTTGCGCTTCTCGGCCCAGTTGCCCACCGCCTCGAAGTCGACATTGACGAAGGCGCAGACCTTCTCGCGCTTGTCGCCGAAGGCCACGGCCTCCTTGATGAAGGGGAAGAACTTGAGCTTGTTCTCCACGTACTTGGGCGCGAACATGGCGCCGTCGCTCGGCCCGCCCATGATGCGGCCCACGTCCTTGGCGCGGTCGATGATCTTCAGGTGCCCGCCGGCGTCCAGGAAGCCGGCGTCGCCGGTGTGGTACCAGCCGTCTGCCGTCAGCACCTCGGCCGTGGCGGCCGGGTTCTTGTAGTACTCCTTGAGCAGGCCGGCACTCTTGACCATCACTTCGCCGTTGTCGGCCACGCGGATCTCCACGCCGTCGATGGGCACGCCCACGGTGTCGGCCTTGACCTCGTGGTCGGGCTGCAGGCACACGAAGACCGCGGTCTCGGTGCTGCCGTAGAGCTGCTTCAAGTTGATGCCGATCGAGCGGTAGAAGGTGAACAGGTCGGGCCCGATCGCCTCGCCGGCGGTGTAGGCCACGCGCACACGCGAAAAGCCCAGCGTGTTGCGCAGCGGGCCATAAATGATCTTGTCGCCCAGCGCGTACAGCAGGCGGTCGGCGGCACCCACGGCTTTGCCGTCCGTCAAGGCCGGGCCCACGCGCTTGGCCACGTCCATGAAGGTGTGGAACAGCCACTTCTTCACGCTGCCGGCGTCCTCCATGCGGATCATCACGTTGGTGAGCAGGCCCTCGAACACCCGCGGCGGCGCGAAGTAGTAGGTGGGGCCGATCTCCTTCAAGTCGATCGTCACCGTCTCGGCCGACTCGGGGCAGTTGACCACGTAGCCGCAGGCCAGCCACTGCGCATAGCTGAAGATGTTCTGGCCGATCCAGGCCGGCGGCAGGTAGGCCAGCACCTCCTCGGTGGGGCCGAGCTTGTCGAAGCGGGCGCCGGCACCGGCGCGGTCGAGCAGCGTGAAGTGTGTGTGCACCACGCCCTTGGGGTTGCCGGTGGTGCCGCTGGTGAAGAACATCGCCGCCACGTCCTGCGGCTGCGCCCGGGCCACCTCGGCGTCGAAGAAGCCGGCGTGCGCGGCGTCGAAGGCCTGGCCGGCTTCGATCAACGCGTCCAGCGCCGCCAGCCCGGGTTCGCTGTAGTGGCGCAGGCCGCGCGGGTCGTCGTACCAGATGCGGGCCAGCTGCGGGCAGCTCTCACGCACCTCGATCATCTTGTCGACCTGCTCCTGGTCCTCGACGATGGCGAAGCGCACCTCCGCGTTGTTCATCGGGAACACGTACTCGGTGGTGGCCGCGTCCTGGTACAGCGGCACCGGCACCGCGCCCAGCGACTGCACCGCCAGCATGGTGGCGTACAGGCGCGGCCGGTTCTCGCCAACGACGACGACATGGTCGTCGCGCACCATGCCGGCTTCGTGCAGCCCGCAGGCGATGCGCCGCACCAACTGCGCCAGGTCGGCCCAGGTGGTGGTCTGCCAGATGCCATAGACCTTTTCACGCAGCGCCGGCGCATTCGGGCGCTGCTTGGCGTGGTCCAGCATCATGCGGGGAAACGTTGTCTGCACCTGCTTGTCTCCTGTGCACGGGGCCGCGCGGGCCACTTCTTGTGGTGAAGTGCATTCTGGGCAAAACTTTGACGCCAACTTGTCATTGCAACGACAATTTCCGGGTTCTCACTGACAGGCGTTTCCCGTACGCCTCTGCCGGTCATGGTGCAGCAGGGCTTCCCTTCGGCGTCGCGCGCGAGTGTCGTGCAGCCCTCGCGTTCGCGGCCGCCGCGGCCCGGCGAACTGCGGCAGATCCCCTGGCTCGTGCGGCTGGGCGACGCCGAACTTGAGCGCGTGTTGGCCGACCTGCGTGTCGTTACCGTGGAGCCGGGCGAACTGGTGTGTCGCGTCGGGCGGCCGGTGACCTACTGGTTCGGCGTCATCGACGGCCTGCTGAAGATGAGCAACGACAGCGCCCTGGGCGTACCCATCACCTTCACCGGCGTGCCCTCGGGCGGCTGGTTCGGCGAAGGCACGGTGCTGAAGAACGAGGTGTATCGCTACAACATCCAGGCCCTGCGCCGCAGCACGGTGGCCGGCATCGGTACCGCCACTTTCCACTGGCTGCTGGACCGCAGCATCGGCTTCAACCGTTTCGTCATGAACCAGCTCAACGAGCGGTTGGGCCAGTTCATCGGCGCGCGCGAGATCGACCGCTTGACCCATCCCGACGAACGCGTGGCGCGCAGCCTGGCCGCGCTGTTCCACCCCGTGCTCTACCCGGGTGTGGGTGAACTGCTGCGCATCACTCAGCAGGAGCTGGGCTACCTGGTGGGGTTGTCGCGGCAGCGCGTCAACGAGGCGCTGCGCGCGCTGCAGGAAGCCGGCGTGATCCGCATCGAATATGGCGGTGTGCGCGTGCTCGACCTGGAGCACCTGCGGCGCTACCAGCAGCTCGACTGACAAGCAGCCGACCCTTCGGGCTCCCTCTCCCGCCCAGGCGGGAGAGGGGGCGACTGCCGCAGGCTGGTATGGTCCGGCCATGCGTGACGTGGAGCCGGACTTCTGGCGCAACCTCCGCGAAGAGCTCGCCGCCGGCCGCCAGTGGGTCGACCGCAGCGTGGTCCTCGGCTATGCCGCCCTCACCGGCTTGGTGGTGGTCGGCTTCACGCTGCTGGCCGAGGCCGCCAGCCACGGTTTCGAGCAGATGCGCTCTTCCCACGCCTGGGCGCCTTGGCTGATGCTGGTGTGGACGCCGTTGCTCACGGTGGCGCTGCTGTGGTGGACCCGCCGCTTCGTGCCCGGCGCCATGGGTTCGGGCATTCCGCAGGTGGTGCGCGCGCTCGACGACGACTTGACGCCCGACGAGCGCTCGTTCCTGGTCTCGCTGCGCGTGTCGCTGCACAAGATCGGCCTCGTCGCCGGCGGCCTGCTGGCCGGCTTGTCGATCGGCCGCGAAGGGCCCACGGTGCAGGTCGGCGCCGGCGTCATGGTGCATGCGCGGCGCTGGCTGTCGCCGCAGTCGGGCATCGACAGCCACGACCTCATGGTGGCCGGCGCTGCGGCCGGCATCGCCGCGGCGTTCAACACACCGCTGGGCGGCATCATCTTTGCGCTGGAGCAGCTCTCGCGCCGGCGCAGCATGTCGCACAGCGCGCTGGTCATCGTCAGCATCGTGCTCGCCGGCCTGGTGGCGGTGGCGGTGTTCGGCAACAACACCTATTTCGGCGAACTGCGCGTGCAGCAGCTCGGCTGGTCGCTGCTCGGCCCGGGGCTGCTGGTGGCGCTGGTGGCGGGGTTGGCCGGCGGCCTGTTCTCGCGCCTGGTGGTGGTTTCGGCGCGCGGCCTGCCCGACCGCTTCAGCCGCTGGCGCGCCGCCCATCCGCTGCGCTTTGCCGCCGGCTGCGCCTTCGGCGTGGCGGTGATCGGCCTCGTCACCGGCGGCACCACGGCCGGCGCCGGCTACGCGCCGACCGTGGCGTTGCTGGCCGGCCAGGCCGAGCTGCCCGGCGTCTACACGCTGCTGAAGTTCTGCGCCACCTGGCTGTCGGCCTGGACGGGCGTGCCGGCGGGTGTATTCG
>JAABPT010000456.1 GCA_011391855.1 Burkholderiales bacterium | reverse complement strand
CAGGGGCCGATGTCGGCAGCCTGCGGGCGGTCGATGTCGAACCAGGCCAGCGTGGCGTCGTAGTTCTCGCCGCTCCACTTCAGGCCCAGTTCGAACTGCCGGCTCTTCAGCGCCGGCAAGGGCTGGCCCCGGTTGCTGTAGCGCACCCGGTTCGGAGCCACGTCGGACTCCAGGCCCTCGCCCCAACTGGCGTAGATCAGCGTGCCGGGCCGCAGCTCGTGTGCCAGTGCCAGCCAGGGCAGGGTGGCACTCTGGTCGTAGCGCGTGGCGCGCAGGCCGTCTTCACCGGGCCCGTCGTCGGCCGGGCTGGTGCGCGCGCTCTCGCGTTGCAGCTGGGTATGCCGCAGGCCGGCCCAGAGCTGCCAGCGTTCGCCCAGGCGCATGGCGTCGCGCAGGAACCATTCGGTGCTGCGCTCGTCTCGGTTGGTGTTGGCGTCGGTGTAGCCGGCCGAAGGCAGGGTGTCGCGCGTGCCGTCGATGTGGCCCATGCCCACGCCGCTGCCGCTCAGGTCGGTGGCCAGGTCGAAGATCTGGTCCTGCAAGCGTGCCTCGTAGCGCGTGAACAGCACGCCGGCCTGCAACTGGTGATTCACTACTGCCGTGACGGCCTGGCCGCTGAAGCCCAGCTCCAGCGCATTGCTGGTGCGGCGCTCGTTGTCGCTCACGTACTGCCAGTAGCTGAAGCTGCCGTCGGGGGCATAACGGTCGCACCACTGCGGGCAGTCGTAGCTGGCGTCGTACACGCCGTAGGGGAAGGCGGTGCGATCGTCGCTCTTCAGCCGCTGCGTCATGGCATGGGCGCTGAAGCGCCAGTCCTCGGCCAGCCTTTGCCGCCAGCGCAGTGAGGCCGTGTCACCGTCCATCACCACCGGCTGGCCCCAGGGCTGGCGATTGAGGTTGATCAGCGGGTCGACGGCATTCGCGTCGGGCACGGTGTCGCCCAGCATGCTGAAACCGGCCACGCTGGGCTGGGTCTGGCGGCTGGATTCGATTTCCGCCTGCAGCAAGGTGTCGGGTCCGGGCTGCCAGTCGGCGGCCAGCGCGAAGAGCTGGCGCTGGCCGTCGGCGCTGCGCACCTGCGGACGCAGCCGCTCATAGGCTGCATTCATCCGCAGTGCGAACTGGCCGTCGGCGCCGAAACGCTGGCCCAGGTCGACCGCGCCCAGCACCGAGCCGGCCTCGCGCCATTCGACGCGGGCCTCGCGCACCGTGCCGCCGGGCCGCTTCACGATCATGTCCACCAGGCCGCCCGGTGAGCTGATGCCGGCCTGGATGCCGCTGGTGCCCTTGAGCAGTTCCAGCCGCTCCTTGTTGTCCAGCGCGATCGCGGTTTCGGCGTTGATCGGCAGGCCGTCGCGGCGGTAGTTGCTGCGGTTGTCCAGCGTGTAGCCGCGGGAAGACAGGATGCTCCAGTAGCCTTCGGCGTTGTAGGCGTCACCCAGGCTGGCGTCCAGTTTCGTGAGGTCGCCAAGACTGGCGATGCCGGCATCTTCGAGTTGTTGGCTGCCGAACAGAGTGGCCTGCAGCGGCGCGCGCGAGAGCGGCACGTCGCCAAAGCCGGCCACGCCTGCGCCACCCAGCGTGCGGCCGGTGATGGTGACGGTGGCCGGATCCTGGCCCATGGCCGCCAGGGGCAGGGCCATGCTGGCGGCCAGGGCCAGCGCGCTGCGGTGGAAGTGGGTCGAACGGTGTGCCATCGTGTCCTTGTGATCGATGGCAGGGGGCGAACCGGCAGGCCGGGCCCGCGACCGGGTGGCTGCTGGAAACGGCTTCCCTGCGCGAGGATTACCTCAATCAGGTTCAAAGGGACTTTCTCAGTCGGCGCCGCCTTGCGGCCGCGCCAACACCCCTAGCGAAGTGATGCGGGCTCACACCCACACCAAAATTCATTATCAGCCAGCGCAGGCTCGCATTCGTGCGCCGGCTGCAAAACAGCCCGCACGCGGCGGGCTGTTCGGGTACGGAGCGCCAGCGTGCGGCTCAGTCGAAGACCGGCGTCTCCACGCCCAGCACCTTGTGCAGCTTCGGGCTCGTGGTGGTGTATTGCAGCAGGATGCGCTTCTCTGGGAACACGTAGGGCGCAGCGCCGAAAGCGGCCAGCGCGGCTTCGTGGAAGCCCGAGAGGATGAGCTTCTTCTTGCCGGGGTAGATATTGATGTCGCCCACCGCGAAGATGCCCGGCACCGTGGTTTCGAATTTCTCGGTGTCCACCACCAGCTGCTTGCGGTCGATGCCCAGGCCCCAGTCGGCAATGGGGCCGAGCTTGGGGCTCAGGCCGAAAAACACCAGCAGCATGTCCAGCGGCATGACGCGCGTGACGCCATCGCTGCCGGTGACCTTCAGCTTCGTCAGGCGGCCGCCTTCTTCCTCGAAGCCGGTGGCCTGGCCCACCACGAACTGCATCTCGTAGGCCTCGCACAGTTCGCGCATTTTGGCCACGCTGGCTGGGGCAGCGCGGAAGTCGTCGCGGCGGTGCATGAGGATCACGCTTTCGGCCCTGTGCGGCCCTTCCTGCACGAAATTCAGCGTCCAGTCCAGCGCGGAGTCGCCGCCGCCCACGATGACCAGGTTCTTGCCTGCGAACTGCGCCGGGTTGCGCACGCGGTAGAAGAGTTGCGTGTCCAGGAATTTGTCGATGCCGTCCACGCGCAGCATGCGCGGCTGGAACGACCCCACGCCGCCGGCAATGAACACCGTCTTGGTGATGAAGCGCGTGCCCTTGGACGTTTCCACGTCGAAGCGGCCGTCGTCGCGCTTGGCGAGCAGCGTGACTTCCTGACCCAGGTGGAAGGTGGCGCCGAAGGGTTCGATCTGCTTGAGCAGGTTGTCGGTAAGCTCCTTGCCGGTGCACACCGGCACGGCCGGGATGTCGTAGATGGGCTTGTCGGGGTAGAGCTCGATGCACTGCCCGCCGGGGTAGGCCAGCGAGTCGACGATATGCGCCTTGATCTCCAGCAGCCCCAGCTCGAACACCTGGAACAGGCCCACCGGGCCGGCGCCCACGATCACCGCGTCGGTCTCGATCGGGCTCTCGTGGCTGCGCTCCACCTCCGCGATGGCGGAGTTCTCTTCCACTTGCATGGCCGTTCAGCGCTTCAGCTGGTCCAGCTTGTCGCGGCGGTCCTTCCACTCGTCGGCGTCGGCCGGCGGCGCCTTGCGCTTGGTGATGCTGGGCCAGTTGCGCGAAAGCTCGGCGTTCATCTTGATGAACGCCAGCTGGTCGTTGGGCACGTCTTCCTCGGGCAGGATGGCATTGACCGGGCACTCGGGGATGCACACCGCGCAGTCGATGCATTCGTCGGGGTCGATGACCAGCATATTGGGCCCCTCGCGGAAGCAGTCAACCGGGCAGACATCGACGCAGTCCGTGTATTTGCAGCGGATGCACGATTCGATAACGACGTGGGTCATGGAAGGCTCGTGATGGGAGGGCGGGGCCACAGCGGAGCGCGCCGCAGCCCGCCGGGGAGAGCTGATTTTACGGTGCCGCCAGCGCCACCACGGCTGGCGCGTGGTCAAGCCGGCTGAACGGCCGCGGCAGCAGGCCGTGGCAGGTGCAGCCCGCACTCCTTGGGGCCGTCCTGTTCCCACCACCAGCGGCCGGCGCGGGCGTCCTCGCCCAGCGCCACGGCGCGTGTGCAGGGCTCGCAACCCACACTCACGAAGAATTCGTCGTGCAGCTCGTTGTACGGCACGTTCTGCGTGGCCACGTAGTACCAGACGTCGGCTTCGCTCCAGTCGGCCAGCGGGTAGAACTTCTCGCGACCTTCGGCGTCGTGTTCGAAGAAGGGCACGCTGGCGCGCGTTTCCGACTGTTCACGGCGCAGCCCGGTGACCCAGGCGCTGCGACCCAGCAGCAGGCGCTGCATGGGCTCGATCTTGCGCACCGCGCAGCAACTCTTGCGCAGGTCCACGCTGCGGAACATGGCGTCGCTGCCGTGGTGCCCAACGAACTGCACCACAGCTTCCTGCCGCGGGTGAAACACCGCCACTTGCAAGTCGTAACGCTGGCGGATGAGCGGGATCAGCGCCAGCGTCTCGCGGTGCAGCTTGCCGGTATCGAGCGTGGCCACTTCGATGGGCAGCCCGTGACGTGCGATCAGGTCGGTGAGCACCATGCCCTCGACGCCCAGGCTGGTGGCCTGCACGATGCGCCCGGCGTGGTCTTCGGCGGCCTCGCGCAGCAGCGCGGTGGCGTGCGCCACGCGGGCGTCGAAGCCGCGCGTCTTGCGGGCATGGAGTTGCACGGCAGTGGGCATGGGGTCAGGCGGTGGCGGTGACGTAAGGCGCACGGCGGCCGGTGACGTCGCCCTGGTAGGGCAAGGCGTCGAAGCCCAGGGTGCGCAGCGCGGTCTGCGGGTTCTGGTCGGCGCGCAGGCGCACGGCGTCGAAGCCGCAGCGGCGCAGCAGCGGCAGCATGTCGGCCAGCACCTCGCCGGTTGCGACGACGCGCCCGGTGTAGCGCACGCGGCCGCGCAGCAGCACGGCCTGCGAATAGGCGCGGCCGTCGGTCCACTTGGGAAAGTTCAGGGCAATGCTGGCGCGAAGCCGGATGTCCTCGGCCATGGCGGTGACGTCGGCCGTGTTGTCCAGGACCAAGGTGTTCTCGGGCAGCGCTGAATCGGGGTGCAGGATGTCCATGCGTGGCTTTCGTGTCAGGCGGGCAGGGCGGTGCTGCGGCGCACCGCGTCGGCGGCATGGCGGTAGGGCAGCGGGCCCAGGCGGCGGGCGGTTTCGATGAAGCGTTCGCCACCGCGGCGTTCGCGCAGATAGGTGCCGATCACGGCTTCGACGACGTCGGGCACTTCGTCGGCCGCAAACGAGGGCCCGATGACCTTGCCCGGTACGGCCGCGCCGCTGAGCGTGCTGCCGTCGGCACCGCCAATCGTGACCTGGTACCACTCGGTGCCGTCCTTGTCCACGCCCAGGATGCCGATGTGGCCGCTGTGGTGGTGGCCGCAGGAATTGATGCAGCCGCTGACGTGCAGCTGGATGTCGCCGATGTCGTTCAGCTCGTCGAGGTCGGCGAAACGTTCGGTGATGGCCGCCGCAATTGGGATGGACCGCGCATTGGCCAACGCGCACAGGTCGCCGCCCGGGCAGGCAATCATGTCGGTGAGCAGGCCGATATTGGGCGTGGCGAAGCCGCCTTCGCGCGCGGCCAGCCACAGCGCGCGCAGCTCGCTCTGAAGCACCCAGGGCAGCAGCAGGTTCTGGTCGTGCGTGACGCGCAGCTCGCCCCGGCTGAAGCGCTCGGCCAGCGCCGCGGCGCCTTCCATCTGGTCGGCGGTCACGTCGCCCGGCGGCAGGCCGGCACGCTTGAGCGACAAGGTCACGGCGCGGCAGCCGGCCAGGCGGTGGGCGTGCACGTTGCGCCGCAGCCATCGGGTGTAGGCCGGCAGCGGCTCGGCCGCTGGAGCCTGCGCCGTAACGGCTGGCGCCGTTGGCGGCAGGAAGTGGCCCCGTAGGCGGGTCAGTTCGGCTTCGGGCACCAGCACCGTGGCCGGGTCGGCCAGCAGGGCCCGGAACTCGGCGTTGACGGCATCCACGAAGCGCTGCCCCTCGGCCTTGACCAGGATCTTGATGCGCGCCTTGTAGGCGTTGTCGCGCCGGCCGTAGAGGTTGTAGACACGCACCACGGCCTCGATGAAGACGAGGATCTGCTGCCACGGCACGAAAGCGTTCACCGGCGTGGCGATCACCGGCGTGCGCCCCATGCCGCCGCCCACGGCCACGGCAAAGCCCACTTCGCCGGCGGCATCGCGGCGCAGCGTCAGGCCGATATCGTGCCAGGCAGTGGCAGCGCGGTCTTCGCGCGCGCCGCTCACGGCGATCTTGAACTTGCGCGGCAAGAAGGCGAATTCCGGGTGCAGCGTGCTCCACTGGCGCAGCAGTTCGCAGTAGGGGCGCGGGTCCACCACTTCGTCGGGCGCGATGCCGGCCAGCGCGTCGCTGGTGATATTGCGGATGCAGTTGCCGCTGGTCTGGATGCCGTGCATGTCGACTTCGGCCAACAGGTCCATCACGTCGGCTGCGCGCGCCAGCGGGATCCAGTTGAACTGCAGGTTCTGCCGCGTGCTGAAGTGGCCGAAGCCGCCGCGTTCGCTGGCCAGGCCGGCGTCCTGCAGGTCGAATTCGCGGGCGATGCGCGCCAGCTGCCGCAGCTGCCGGCTCGAGAGCTCGCCGTAGGGCACGGCCACGCGCAGCATGGGCGCGTGGCGCTGCACATACCAGCCGTTTTGCAGCCGCAGCGGGCGAAAGTCGTCGTCGGGCAGCTCGCCGGCCAGATGGCGCTGAAGTTGGTCGCGGAACTGGGCGGCGCGGGCGCGTACGAACTGGCGGTCGGAATCGGTGTAGCGGTACATGAGCCTGTGGATGCATCGGCAGGCACCAGCCCACCCTTCAGGCGCACTCTATTCAGGCTCGATAGTTCGCGGAACTACAGAGAAGTTGCTTGCTTATTCCTTTGGCGAATGAAGGACCCACTCATTCGACGGCGCTCAAAAGAAACGGCCCGATCGTTGGACCGGGCCGTAAAGCACCAGGAAGCGTATTCCGAGGTGCTGAGGAGTCAACCTTCCACACGAGAGAGCCCGGGGCAGCACCCCGGGCTCCAAGTAGAGGCTGCGCGGCTGGAAAAGTTCAGCCGCGAATCCGCTGATCAGGCGCGCTTGGCGGCCTTGGTGGCGCTTTGCGTGGCCTTGACGGCCGTGTTGGTCATGGCCTGGAAGTTGGCTTCGGCCACTTCCGACGCTTGCTTGGCGGCCTTGTGCACGCTCTCGAAGGCGTTGTTGGCGGCAGCCACGGCCGACTTCACCAGCGCCACGGCGCTTTCGGTGCCGGCGGGGGCGTTCTTGACGGCGTTGTCGACCAGGGCCAGGGTCTTCTTCTGGCTGTCGGCCATCTGCGCTTCGGCAACCCGGGCCACTTCGGCATTGGTGCCGGCCAGGATGTCGTACAGGTGACGGCTGTAGGAAGCGGCCTTCTCGGCGGCGGGCTGCAGCAGGCTGGCTTGCAGCGCGAGCAGTTCCTGCGCGTCCTTGACGGCCATGGCGGCTTGCGTGGTTTCGGCGGCTTCGGCCAGCGAGGTCTTGGCGACCTGCAGGTTTAGTTCGACGAGCTTCTCGACGCCTTCGAAAGCCTTGGCGGTGAGGCCGAACAGGGTTTCGACGTTGGCCTTGTGGGCAGCCATCAGTTGTTCCGGGGTGAAGGTCATGTGAATCTCCTAAGGGGTGGGTGAGTCGGGGAAACCGTGCCGCGCCATCCGTGCTTCTTTGCTGCGCTGCAACATGAAACGAAGTATAGGGTTCTCCCGCGGCATTGCAAGCATTTTTTGCTGCACCGCAACAAAATAGGCGGCGATTCCTAGAATCCAGTCCCGTGCTCGCCTACCACTCCGACGCCTTCGTGCTGCCGTTGCCGCCCGGGCACAGCTTTCCGATGTCCAAATACCGGCTGCTGCGCGAGGCGGCCGAGGCCATGCTGCCCCGAGTGCGCGTGCGCGAGGCGCTGCCGGCCAGCGACGGTGAACTGGCGCTCGCGCACGAACCGGCGTGGATCGCCGCGGTGGCCGACGGCACGCTGTCTGCGGCGGCGCAGCGCGAGATCGGGTTCCCATGGTCCGAGCGCATGGTGGAGCGCTCGCGGCGCTCGGTCGGCGCCACCATCATGGCCGCGCGTGCGGCACTGTTGGGTGGTGACGGAACGGGTGAGGCACGCGGCGAGGGCGTCGCAGCCAACCTGGCTGGCGGCACGCACCACGCCTACGCGCACAAGGGCTCGGGCTATTGCGTCTTCAACGACGTGGCGGTGGCGGCGCGGCTGATGCAGGCCGAATGGCACCGGCGTCACCGGCGACTGCTGCGCGTGCTGGTGATCGACCTCGACGTGCACCAGGGCAACGGCACGGCAGCGATCTTTCGCGACGACCCCACGGTGTTCACGCTCTCGATGCATGGGGCGAAGAATTTCCCATTCCGCAAGGAGGCCAGCGACCTGGACGTGGAACTGCCCGACGGCTGCGCCGATGACGACTACCTGCACGCGCTGGACCGTGCGCTGGCCGCCGTCTGGGCGCACCACGCCGACACGCCGCCCGGCCTGGCCTTCTACCTGGCCGGCGCCGACCCGCACGAGAACGACCGCCTCGGGCGCCTGAAGCTCACGGCAGGCGGCCTGGCCGAGCGCGACCGCCGCGTGCTGGCGGCGCTGCGCCGGCGCCGCATTCCCGTGGCCTTGTCCATGGCCGGCGGCTACGGCCGCGACCTGGCCACCACGGTGGCGATCCAGCACCGCACGCTGGCCGAGGCGCTGGCCTCTTGGCAGGACTGGCAGAAGTGGCAGGACGGGCAGGACGGGCAGGACTGCCAAGCGATGGAAGAATGCGCGCCATGACCGAGCGCCACCAGCCACTGCCCCGCGAGCGCTTTCCGCTCTTTCGCACCCTCCACACGCGCTGGATGGACAACGACCTTTACGGCCACGTCAACAACGTCGTCCATTACAGCCTGTTCGACACCGCCGTCAACGGCTACCTCATCGAGGCTGGTGCGCTGGACATCCACCACGGCGCCGTCATCGGCCTGGTAGTGCAGACGCAGTGCCACTATTTCGAATCGATCGCCTTCCCGCAGGTGGTGCACGCCGGCCTGCGCGTGGCGCACCTGGGCCGTTCCAGCGTGCGCTACGAGCTGGGGCTGTTCGCCGACGAAGCCCCAATGGCCGCGGCGGTGGGGCAGTTCACGCATGTCTACGTGGACCGTGCCACGCGCCGGCCGGTGCCGCTGCCGCCCCCACTCCTGGCGGCGTTGCAGCCGCTGCAACACGCGCCATGACTATCACTTCAGAGACCACCGCCGCCGTCGATGCGGCGATCGCCGCGCGCCACTCGGTGCGGGCCTACCTGCCGACGCCGGTGCCGCGCGAAACCATCGAGGCCATCCTGGCGCTGGCTTCGCGCGCCCCTTCGGGCACCAATACGCAGCCCTGGCAGGTGCATGTGCTGACGGGTGCGGCAAAGCAGGCGCTCTCCCGAGATATTCGTGCCGCCCACGACGACCCGGTGGAACGCGCCAAGCACACCGAGGAATATGACTATTACCCCACGGAGTGGGTGCCGCCCTATATCGACCGCCGCCGCAAGGTGGGCTGGGACCTGTATGCGCTGCTCGGCATCGGCAAGGCCGACAAGGCCCGCATGCATGCACAGCACGGCCGCAACTACGACTTCTTCGGCGCGCCGGTGGGCCTGATCTTCACCATCGACCGCGTGTTGCGGCAGGGCAGTTGGCTGGACTACGGCATGTTCCTGCAGAGCCTCATGGTGGCGGCGCGCGCCCGCGGCCTGGACACCTGCCCGCAGGCAGCCTTCACGCAGTTCCACCGCATCATCGAGCGCCACCTGGGCCTGAGCGAAGCGCAGATGGTGGTCTGCGGCATGTCGCTGGGCCACGCCGACCCGGCCGCGGCGGAGAACACGCTGGTGACCGAGCGCGAGCCGGTGTCGCGGTTTGCCCGCTTCGTCGAATAGGCGCGAGGCGCTGCGCGACCAGGAATTCGGCCCCTCGCTGGCGACAGCGGGGCGAAACCTTTCCTACACGTAGTACAGCAGCAGGTAGCCCAGCAGCAGGATCAGCACCGCCAGCCCCATGCGGCCGGTGGGCCAGGTCTTGGCCAGTCGGCTGTCCAGGCCGTGCGTGCGCTCGATGGCGATGCGGGCGCTGCGCACCGTGGACTTCGCGGTGGCATCGGCGGCACGGTGCGCAGCACCTGCCACTTTGGCGGCAGTGCCTCCAAACGTCGGCAACAGCCGCCGCCAGAACCAGTCGAAGTCCAGGTTGATGGCGCGCATCTCCGGCGGATAGATGCGGGTCCACATCAGCACCGAGAATGCCAACGCCGAGAACATCAGCAACTGCATCTGCGCCAGCACGTGCGAAGCCGTGTATGGCTGGTAATCCACGGCGTAGGGCAGCAGCGCATAAAGTGGACCGGGCATGACGCCGATGCCGATGCACAGGAAGGCGGCGATGCCCATTGCGACCAGCATGTTGAGCGGGGCTTCCTTGCAGCGCTTGCCGGAGTCGTGGGCGAAAAAGGCGAAGTAGGGGATCTTGATGCCCGAATGGTGGAAGACGCCGGCCGAGGCGAATAGCAGCACGGCCCAGGTCACCACATACGAGCCATAGCCCGCTGCCGACAGGATCATCGACTTGCTGACAAAGCCGCTGAACAGGGGCACACCTGAAATGGACGCGGCGCCGATGATGCAGAAGACGGTGGTCAGCGGCATCGACTTGTACAGACCGCCCAGTTCCGAACCCTTGACGGTGCCCACGCGGTACAGCACTGCGCCCATGGACATGAACAGCAGCGCCTTGTACAGGATGTGCGTGAAGGCATGGGCAGCCGTGCCGTTGAGCGACAGTTCGGTGCCGATGCCGATGCCGACGACCATGAACCCGAGCTGGTTGTTCAGGCTGTAGGCCAGCACCTTGCGCAGGTCGTTCTCGATCACGGCGAAGAAGATCGGGAACGCGGTCATCAGCGCGCCGATAGGGATCAGCAACTCGGTGCCGGCGAAGCCGCGCGCCAGCGCATAGACCGCCAGCTTGGTGGTGAAGGCTGAGAGAAAGACGGTGCCCACCTCCGAGGCTTCCGGGTACGAGTCCTGCAGCCAGGTGTGCACGAATGGGAAGGCGCACTTGATGCCGAAGGCGGCGAAGATGAGCCAGCCGCCCGGGCCGTCGAGGCCGATGTGCTCGAAGGCGATGCTTCCGGTGGCATTCATCTGCACGACCGCGCCACAGAACAGCAGTACGCCGGAGCCGATCTGCATGAACAGGTAGCGCATGCCCGCGCGGTAGGCGGAAACCGTGCCGCCGGCCCAGACCAGCAGCACCGAAGTGACGGCGGTGAGTTCCCAAAAGACGAAGAGCGTCATCAGGTCGCCCGCGAAGACCGCGCCGATGGCGCTGCCGGCATAGGCCACGCCGGCCGTGGCCTGAAGGGGAGCGCGCACATGCAGCGCATAGATCGAGGAGATCAGCGCGGCGATCATGAAGATCCAGCCGAAGACCATGCTCCAGCGGTCCACCCGCAGCAGCACCAGCTTCTGGCCCAGGAACTGCACCGTGCCGAATTCGCCCATGGACAGCAGCGACAGGTGCGCCAGGCCGAGCAGCGGCAGCAGCACCAAGTAGGCCGAACGCAGCCGACCGCGCAGCAGCGGGATCAGCAGGCTGCCGCCGATCAACGTCAGGCCGGGCGAGATTTCAGCGATCGTCATAGTAGCTTTCCGGCCGCTTCAGCACGCGGCGCAGCAGCTTGGCGGCGAGCACCAGGGCAACGCAGGCCACGAGCCCGTAGAAGCCGTGAAAGCCGAAAAGGTGTTCCATCTCGAGCTCGACGTGCTTGTCGATAAACAACTCGGCGACGAGCAGCAAGGCGCAGGCGATCCAGACCGAGTAGTAGACCTTGCGAAAGTTCTCGGCGCGGTCCAGCCAGCGTTCGGGTTCGGTGGCAGAGGGCTTGGCAGGGTGCTTCATGGTCCGCGTCCCGAGGCGACGGCTTGCGCCAGCTGCAGGAAGGTATCGGGGAAGAAGAACATGGCGGTGGTCGCGCTGGCAGTGACGAGCATCGCGACGACCATCGAGCGCGGTGCCTCGCCGTGCGGGTGGGATGCGGCCTCGTCACTCAGCGGGCGGAAGAAGGCGCGGTGCACGATGGGCAGGAAATACGCGGCATTCAGCAGCGTGCTGGTCAGGATCACAACAACCGCAAGCACGTTCTGGGCCGAGAGCGCCCCGGCCAGGATGTACCACTTGCTGATGACGCCGGCAAAGGGCGGTATGCCGATCAGCGACAGCGCGCCGATGGTGAAGGCCACCATAGTCCAGGGCATGCGCCGGCCGATGCCGTCGAGCTGGCTGACCTCGGTCTTGTGCGCCGCGGTGTAGATGGCGCCGGCGGCAAAGAACAGCGTGATCTTGCTGAAGGCGTGCGCGGCAATGTGCAACACGGCGCCGATGAGGCTCAGCGGCGCCAGCAGTGCCGCGGCCATGATCACGTAGGCGAGCTGGCTGATGGTGGAATAGGCCAGGCGCCGCTTCAGGTTGTCGGCATTCAATGCCACCACGGAAGCGGCAATGATGGTGAACCCGGCCACCGCCACCAGCCAGTCGGCGGCGCCACCGAGACCGGCCGAGGCCAGGTTGTCGACGCCGAAGATGTAGACGATGACCTTGACGACGCTGAACACGCCCGCCTTGACCACCGCCACCGCGTGCAGCAGCGCCGAGACCGGCGTCGGCGCGACCATGGCCGCGGGCAGCCAGCGGTGGAAGGGCATCAGTGCCGCCTTGCCGATGCCGTAGACGGTGAGCGCCAGCAAGACTGCCAGTTCGTTGTGCCCGAGGCGGCCGGCCAGGATGCCGCCGGGCGTGAAATCGGTGGTGCCGGCGAGGTACCAGATGAAGATCAGCGCCGGCAGCAGAAAGACGGTGGACGTGCCGAGCAACAGGCCCAGGTAGACGCGGCCGCCCTGGCGCGCCTTCTCGGTGCCGTGGTGCGTGACCAACGGGTAGGTCACCAGCGTCAGCACCTCGTAGAACAGGAACAGCGTGAACAGGTTGGCCGAGAACGCGATGCCCATCGTGGCGGCCAGCGAAAGCGCGAAGCAGATATAGAAGCGCGTCTGCTTCTCTTCCTGGTTGCCACGCATGTAGCCAATGGAATACAGCGAGTTGACGATCCACAGGCTGGAGGCGATCAGCGCGAAGAGCATGCCCAGGGGCTCCACGCGCATCGCGATTTCGAGGCCCGGGAGCAATTCGAACAAGGCCACGGCGGGCCGCCCGCCGGCCAGCACGCCGGGC
>JAABPT010000455.1 GCA_011391855.1 Burkholderiales bacterium | reverse complement strand
CGACAGCCAGTACGGCGAGGACCCGACCACCAATGCGCTGCAGGAACGCTGCGCGCAACTGCTGGGCAAGGAAGCGGCACTGTGGCTGCCTTCGGGCACCATGGCCAACCAGGTGGCACTGCGTGTGCTCACGCGGCCGGGCGACGAGGTGATCACCAGCCGTGAGGCGCATGCCGGATGGCACGAAACCGGTGGCGCGGCGGCCAATGCCGGCGTGCAGTTGGTGGAAGTGGGCCGCGGTGGGCTGTTCACCGCCGACGAATTTCTGGCCGCCATCAAGCCGCGCGGCCTGCCGGTATTTCCGCCCACCACGCTGGTGGAGATCGAGAATACGCACAACCGCGGCGGCGGCGTCGTCTTTGCGCAGGACGAGGCCGTGCGCATCTGCGCAGCGGCGCGCGAGCGCGGCATGGCCAGCTTCCTGGACGGCGCCCGGCTTTGGAATGCCGCGGTGGCCAGCGGCCGCAGCGAAGCCGACCTGGCCGCACCCTTCGACCTGGTGGCGGTGGCCTTCTCCAAGGGCCTGGGCGCGCCGGGCGGGTCGCTGCTGGCCGGCAGCCGGGCGCTCATTGCGGCCGCCGACCGCCACCGCCGCATGCTCGGCGGCGCCATGCGGCAGACCGGCATCTTCGCCGCTGCGGCGCTGCACGGGCTGGACCACCACCGCGTGCGGCTGGCCGAAGACCACCGCCATGCCCGGCGGCTGGCCGAGGCGCTGGCCGACAGCCCGGCGGTGGTGATCGACCTGGCCACCGTACAAACCAATATCGTCGTCTTCCAGCTCGCCGCCTCGGCGCCCGATGCCGCCACGCTGGTGGCCCGGGCGCGCCAGCGCGGCGTGCTGCTCAATGCCTTCGCGGCGCGCACGGTGCGCGCGGTGACGCATCTGGACGTGAACGGCGAGCAGGTCGCCCAGGCGGCGGCGATCCTGCGCGAACTGCTGGGCTGAGCGGAGCGCGCCTCAGCGCGTGGCCGGGTGCGCCAGGTCGCGGATCAGCGTCGGCCCGGCGCGGCGCTCGATCTCGGCCATCAGGCCCTTGAACAGGCCCAGCGGGGCCAGTGCCTCCAGCACTACGAACATGGGCGCCACGAGCAGGCCCACCAGGTCGTCGACGAAGGCCGGTTTGCGGCCTTCGTAGTAGTGGCCGATGAACTGGATCACCCAGCCGACGAAGAAGAAACCCAGTCCCCAGGCCAGCCAGGGCGCGACACCGCCGCCGGCCACGGCATGGGCCGCCAGGACGAGCAGGCCGACACCCGCCGCCGTCACGGTGCCCAGCGCAGCCTGGCCTCGCGTCAGGTACCAGGTCGCTGTCAACACGAAGACCAGCCAGGCCGGGGTCAGCGCCAGGCCGCCCACCTGGAACGTGGGCCAGGCCAGCAGCACGCCGATGCCGAAGACGATCATCGGCACGCCGACGAAGTGGGTCGAGATATTGCGCCGGTCGCGGTGATATTCGGCGTACTGGCCGAGCAGTTCGACGGCGGGGCGAAAGGGGCTGGACATGGCGGCTCTCCGTAGGTCGGGGATGTTAGCGCGGGCTCCTAGAATCGCCACAGGCATCGAAGGGCAGGCATGACCATCAAGAGCGACATGTGGATCCGCCGCATGGCACAGGAGCACGGCATGATCGACCCGTTCGAGCCCGGCCAGGTGCGTTTTGCGCCCGACGGCCAGAAGATCGTCAGCTACGGCACCAGCAGCTATGGCTACGACATCCGATGCGCGCCCGAGTTCAAGGTCTTCACCAATATCTACAGCACGGTGGTGGACCCGAAGAATTTCGACCCCAAGAGCTTCGTCGACATCGAAAGCGACGTCTGCATCATCCCGCCCAACAGTTTTGCGCTGGCGCGCACGCTGGAATATTTCCGCATCCCGCGCAACGTGCTCACCATCTGCCTGGGCAAGAGCACCTATGCGCGCTGCGGCATCATCGTCAACGTGACGCCCTTCGAACCCGAATGGGAAGGCTACGTGACGCTGGAATTCAGCAACACCACACCGCTGCCGGCCAAGATCTACGCCGGCGAGGGCTGCGCCCAGGTGCTGTTCTTCGAAAGCGACGAGGTCTGCGAGACCAGCTACAAGGACCGCGGCGGCAAGTACCAGGGACAGCGCGGCGTGACGCTGCCCAAGGCATGACCGAAACCTGAGCGAAACCTGAGCGTTGCCTGAACGAAGCCTGAACCGGGCTTGAACATTTCCTGCAGGGAGCCAGCCATGAAGTGGGAAGGCGAGGAACAGAGCCGCAATGTCGAGGACAGGCGCGACGCGGGTGGCGTGGGCGGCGGTGGCCGGCGCATCGGCGGGCGCGGCGTGGGCATCGGCACCATCGTGGTGGCGCTGGTGGCCGGCTGGATCTTCGGCATCAACCCGCTCACGGTGCTGGGGCTGCTCAGCGGCGGTGACACCGCTGCGCCCGTGGCGACGCAGGCGCCGGCGCGGCCGCCACCGGCCGAGGACCGCGCGGCCATCTTCGCCTCCACGGTGCTGCGCAATACCGAACAGGTCTGGGGTCAGGTGTTCAAGGCTGCCGGCGGCACCTACAGCGAACCGCGCATGGTGCTGTTCCGCGGTTTCACGCCCACGGCTTGCGGCACCGGGCAGTCGGCCATGGGGCCGTTCTACTGCCCCGGCGACCAACGCGTCTATTTCGACCTCGACTTCTTCGACGACCTGGCCCAGCGCATGGGCGCGCCGGGCGATTTCGCGCAGGCCTACGTCATTGCGCACGAGGTCGGCCACCACGTGCAGAATCTGATGGGCATCACCGGCAAGGTCGACGACCAGCGCGGCAAGGTGTCGCAGGCGCAGATGAACGCGCTTTCGGTGCGCGTGGAACTGCAGGCCGACTGCCTGGCCGGCGTGTGGGCCCACCATTCGCAGCAGGGCAAGGGCTGGCTGGAACGCGGCGACGTCGAGGAGGCGATGAATGCCGCGGCGCAGATCGGCGACGACAAGCTGCAGCGGCAATCCTCGGGCGCGGTGCGGCCCGAGAGCTTCACCCACGGCAGCAGCCAGCAGCGCATGACCTGGTTCAAGCGCGGGCTGGACAGTGGCAGCCTGGCGCAGTGCAACACCTTCGACTCGCGCCTGTAGGCGCGGCGGCTCCATGAACCAGCCCGCGAACCGGCTCGAACGCATGGCCAGCCTGCGCGCCGGCGGCAAGGGCAAGGTGGTGAGCGCGGCCGAGGCGCTGGCCCTGGTGCGCGACGGCGACACGGTGGCCAGCAGCGGCTTCGTCGGCATCGGCTTTGCCGAGAACCTGGCGGTGGCGCTGGAGGCCCGCTTCCTGGCCAGCGGCGCGCCGCGCGGCCTGACGCTGGTCTACGCGGCGGGGCAGGGTGACGGCAAGGAGCGCGGACTCAACCACCTGGGCCACGAAGGGTTGGTGGCGCGTGTGATCGGCGGCCACTGGGGTCTGGTGCCCAAGTTGCAGAAGCTGGCGGTGGACAACCGCATCGAGGCCTGGAACCTGCCGCAGGGCGTGATCTCGCACCTGTTCCGCGATATCGCGGCCGGCAAGCCCGGGCACCTGTCGCGCGTGGGCCTGGGCACCTTCGTCGACCCGCGCCACGGCGGCGGCAAGATCAACCAGCGCACCACCGAAGACCTGGTGCGGCTGATGCCGATCGACGGCGAGGATTACCTCTTCTACAAGGCCTTCCCCATCGACGTGGCGCTGATCCGTGCCACCACCGCCGACACCGAAGGCAACCTGACGATGGAGCGCGAGGCGCTCACGCTGGAGAGCCTGGCCATCGCGATGGCGGTGCGCAACAGCGGCGGCATCGTCATCGCGCAGGTCGAGCGCGTGGCCGAGGCGCATTCATTGCATTCGCGCGCGGTGAAGATCCCCGGCATCCTGGTCGATTGCGTGGTGGTGGCCGAGAAGCCCGAATACCACCAGCAGACTTTCGCCGAACCCTACAGCGCTGCCTTCGCCGGCGAGGTGCGCGTGCCGGCGGCCCACGTGGCACCGATGCCCTTGAACGACCGCAAGTTCATCGCCCGCCGTGCGGCGCTGGAATTGCGCCCGAATGCGGTGGTCAACCTGGGCATCGGCATGCCCGAGGGCGTGGCCGCGGTGGCGGCGGAAGAACGTGTGATCGACCTCATCACGCTCACCGCCGAGCCGGGCGTGGTGGGCGGCATCCCGGCGGGTGGCCTGAATTTCGGCGCTGCGGTCAATACCCAGGCCGTCATCGACCAGCCCTACCAGTTCGACTTCTACGATGGCGGCGGCCTGGACATCGCCTTCCTGGGCCTGGCGCAGGCTGACGCCGAAGGCAATGTCAACGTCAGCAAATTCGGCCCGCGGCTGGCCGGCGCGGGTGGGTTCATCAATATCAGCCAGAACGCGAAGAAGGTGGTCTTCGTGGGCTCGTTCAGTGCCGGTGGTGCGATGAAATTCGTGCGCGAGGTCGAGCAGCGCACCTTCGCCGGCCGCGAGGCCTGGCGGCGCGGGCAGCCGGTGCTCTACGTCACCGAGCGCTGCGTCTTCGGGCTGCACGAGCGCGGCATCGAATTGCTGGAGGTGGCGCCCGGACTGGACCTGGAACGCGACATCCTGGCCGGCATGGCTTTCCGCCCGGTGATCGAGCGCGAACCGAAGCCGATGGACGCCGCGCTCTTCGCCAACGCCCCGATGGGCCTGCGCGCCCGCGTGCTGATGCTGCCGCTGGCCGACCGTTTCACCTACGACCCCGCCAGCCGCACGATGTTCATCAATTTCGAGCGCCTGAGCATTCGCAACGCCGACGACGTGGAGGCCGTGAGACTGGAGGTGGAAAAGCGCCTGGCGCCGCTGGGCCACAAGGTCTACGGCGTGGTGAACTACGACCACTTCGCGCTCGACCCGCAGGTGCAGGACGAATGGGCAGCCATGGTGCGCGAACTGGTCGACCGCCATTACGTGGACGTGGCGCGCTACACCACGAGCGGCTTCCTGCGCGCCAAGCTCGGCCCGGCGCTGGCCGCGCGCGGCGTGGCGCCGCACATCTTCGAGACCGCCGAAGAGGCAAGGCGAGCGCTGCGCAGCGACTGACCCGCCAGCGCGCGCGTCTTCAGCGCAGCCAGGCCAGCCGTGCCACGCACACTTCGGCCGTCATGGCCTCGCCCAGCGCCAGGATGCCGATGCGGCGCACGGCCGAAGGCTCCAACCGGCCGCTGGTGCGGTGGGGCGCGAATTCGCTGAACGGCAGCTGCACCGTGTGCCAGACCGGCGGCGCTGCGAAGGTGGCGCGCCAGGCTTGCCAGGGCAGGCTCATGCCCGCAGTGCGCAGGTGCAGGCCGTAGCGGTGGCCGTTGCCCAGCACGTCGAGTTCGATGCCGCGCCAGGGCCCCACCGGGGGCGACGGCAAGTCCAGCGCCATCTGGATGAAGCCGCCGTTGTTTTCAAGCCGCACTTCGCCGCGCAGGCACAGCGCCGGCCGGCCGGCTGCGGACTCGGCCGTCATGCGGCCGCGGGAGACCCCGCCCATCACACCGTCGGTGAAGAAGCGCCAGGCCGCCGGCGCTTGGCCGCTGCGGTCGTCGATGACGGCGGCAGACGCTGGCGGGGTGGGCAGGGCGGGCGTGCAGGACTGTGGCATGGCAACAGGACTCGCGTCAGCGTCAGTCGCTCAGCCGTCGATCAGCGCCGGGTCCCAGGCGTGCACCGTCTGCCGCTGCGTGCCGAGCTTCTCGATGCCGAGTTCCATCACGTCGCCCGGCTTCAGGTACACCGGCGCCGGCTTCACGCCCATGCCCACGCCCGGCGGCGTTCCGGTGGTGATGAGGTCGCCGGGGTTCAGCGTCATGAAGCGGCTGAGGTAGCTCACGAGCTGCGCCACGCCAAAGATCATGGTGCCGGTGTGGCCGGTCTGGCGGCGCTGACCGTTGAGGTCGAGCCACAGCGCCAGGTTCTGCGGGTCGCCCACCTCGTCGGCCGTCACCAGCCAGGGCCCCACCGGGCCGAAGGTGTCGCAGCCCTTGCCCTTGTCCCACTGGCTGCCGCGCTCGAGCTGGTATTCGCGTTCCGAGATGTCGTTGACGACGCAGTAGCCGGCCACATGCGACAGCGCATCGGCCTCGTACACATAGCGCGCCCGCGTGCCGATGACCACGCCGAGTTCGACCTCCCAATCACTCTTCACCGAACCCTGCGGCAACACCACGGCATGGTGGCAGCCCACGGCGCTGTCCACGGTCTTCATGAAGACGATGGGCTCCTTCGGGATGGGCATGCCGGCTTCGGCGGCGTGGTCGGCATAGTTCAGGCCGATGCCGATGAACTTGCCCATGCCGGCCCAGGGCACGGCCAGCGTGCCTTGCGGCACCACGGGCAGGCTGGCCAGGTTCAGGCCGTGCAGGCGCTCCAGCGCGGCCGGCGACAGCGTGGCCGCGGTGATGTCGGCCAGCAGGCCGGAGAGGTCGCGCACCTGGCCCTGGTCGTCCAGCAGGCCGGGTCTTTCGTGGCCCTTGGGGCCGTGGCGCAGCAGTTTCATGTCGATGTCTTTCGTGGTGGGTGCAATGGGCTGGCCGGCGGGGAATTCAGCCGCGGCCGACGAAAGGCATTTTCGTCGCCATCACGGTCACGAACAGCACGTTGGCACTGAGCGGCAGCCGCACCATGGCCATGAAGGTGTCGACCAGCGAGTGCAGGTCCATGCGCGGTTCGGGCTTCATGCCGCCGTCGGCCTGCAGCACGCCATTCACCATGCGCGCCGTCATCTCGCTGGCGGCATTGCCGATGTCGATCTGGCCTACGGCGATGTCCCACGGCCGGCCGTCCAGCGCGGCGGTCTTGGTCAGGCCGGTGATGGCGTGCTTGGTGGCGGTGTAGGCGATGGAGCCCGGCCGCGGCGCATGTGCCGAGATCGAACCATTGTTGATGATGCGCCCGCCTATCGGTCGCTGTTCCTTCATCAGCCGGAAGGCCTGCGAAAGGCAGTAGAAAGCGCCGTTGAGGTTCACATCCACGGCGCGCCGCCAGTCTTCGCCGCTCACGGCGTCGGGCGTGGTGGAAGCCAGGCCGGTGCCGGCATTGTTGAACAGCAGGTCGAGGCGACCGAAGCGTGCGCGCAGGTCTTCGAAGATGGCGGCCACCTCGGCTTCCTGCGACACGTCGCAAGGCATGACCACGGCGCGCGGCGCAGCAGTGCCGGCGGCGCTGGCGGTTTCCTGCAGTGCCTCGGCGCGGCGGCCGACCAGCGCCACCGTCCAGCCCTCGGCCAGCAGGCCCAGGGCGCAGGCGCGGCCGATGCCGCTGCCGGCGCCGGTGACGAGGGCAATCTTGTCGGTCATGGAGCAATTTCCTTTGCGGCGCGCATGAAGGGAAAAGAGGGGGCGCGTCTGGACGCGCCGGAGCTTCGAATACTATGGCGCCCGTTTCGGCCCCGTCAGCCGTGGAAGCCCTGGGAGCCGACGCTTGGCTTGGGCACCGACTTCTGCTCGCAAGCACCATGACCACCTTCATCAAGACCATTCTCGCCACCGAACCCGACGGGCGTGCGCGCTTCCGCCACGAGACGTTGGCGCTCGCCGAAGGCAAGCCGGCGGCACGGTTGTCCCCGCTGCAGCCCAGTGGCGGCTACCAGCTGCGCGAAAGCCCGGTGGGTTTTCGCAGCGACTTCCATTGCACGGACCACCCGCAGTGGGTGTTCATCCTGCGCGGGCAGATGGAGATCGGCCTGCAGGACGGCAGTTCGCGGGTTTTCGGTCCCGGGGAACATTTCTACTCGGCCGACGTGCTGCCTGCCGGCGCCAGCTTCGACCCCGCCGTGCATGGCCACTGGAGCCGGCAGGTGGGCAGCGAGCCGCTGGTGACGCTGTTTCTTCGCGGCTGACCGGCACGCTGCCGGCGCCGGGTGCGGCCCGGATCAGGCCACCACGCGCCCAGTCACCGGGTAGATCGGGTCGGTGTAGCCGAAGGTGGAGGCATGCCCGGGCGGCACGCGTTCGTCGACCCAGCGTTCGTCTTCCGCGGTGACCTCGACCGCGAGTGCCGCCACGTAGTCGCGCCATTGCGCCAGCGTGCGCGGGCCGGAGATGACGCCGTTGACCCGCCGGTTGTTCAGCACCCAGGCAATGGCCAGCTGCGCCGCGCTCACGCCGCGAGCCCGGGCGTGCTCGGCGAAGGCCTGCGCCAGCGCGATGGATTCCGGCCGCCATTCGGTCTGCATCAGCCGCCGGTCGGCGCGTGCGGCGCGGCTGTCGGCAGGGGGCTGCGCGTCGGGGCTGTATTTGCCCGTGAGCACGCCGCGCGCCAGCGGGCTGTAGGTCACGGCGCCCAGGCCGTAGTGCGCGCAGGCAGGCAGGATTTCGGTTTCGATGCCGCGCGTCACCGCGCTGTACGGCGGCTGGCAGGCCACGGGCGGCGGCACCCCCATGCGGCGTGCCGTCTCCACCAGCCGCGCGATGCGCCAGGCGCGGAAATTCGACACGCCGTAGTGCAGGATCTTGCCAGCCTCGATCAGCCGCGCCATCGTGGCCAGCGTTTCTTCCACCGGCGTCGTCTCGTCGTCGCGGTGCATGTAGTAGAGGTCGATCCAGTCGGTGCCCAGGCGCTGCAGGCTGCTCTCCACCGCTCGCGTGATCCAGCGCCTGGACAGGCCGCGGTCGTTGGGCGCCTCGCTCATCGGGTTGGCCACCTTGGTGGCTAGCACCCAACGCGAGCGGTCGGCCCGGATCAGGCGGCCGACCAAACGTTCGGATTCGCCCTTGGCGTAGACGTCGGCGGTGTCGATGGCATTGACGCCGGCTTCGCGCGCGGCGTCGACGATGGCGGCGGCTTCGACCTCGCCCGTCTGGTCACCGAACATCATGGTGCCCAGCCACAGCGGCGACACCTTCAGGCCGCTGGCGCCGAGCGATCGGTAGGCGGGCCAGGTGCTCATTGCGCGGTTCTATCCGATCCTGCCGAGCAACAGGTACTCCATGAGCGCCTTCTGCACGTGCATGCGATTCTCGGCCTCGTCCCACACCAGCGACTGCGGGCCGTCGATGACCTCGGCCGTGACCTCATCGCCGCGGTGCGCGGGCAGGCAGTGCATGAACAGCGCGTCGGGCTGCGCCACGGCCATCATCTCCTCGTCCACGCACCAGTCGACGAAGGCCTTGCGGCGTTCGTCGTTCTCGGCCTCGTAGCCCATGCTCGTCCAGACGTCGGTGGTGACGAGGTGCGCGCCCTCGCAGGCTTCCATGGGGTGGTTGAAGACCTTGTAGCAGCCGGCGTCGCGGATGCCGGCCACGGCGGGGTCGACCTCGTAGCCGCTGGGCGTGCTCACGTGCACCGTGAAGCCCATCACCTCGGCCGCCTGCAGCCAGGTGTTGGCCATGTTGTTGCCGTCACCGACCCAGGCCACCACCTTGCCCTGGATCGAACCCCGTTGTTCGATGAAGGTGTAGATATCGGCCAGGATCTGGCACGGGTGGTATTCGTTGGTCAGGCCGTTGATCACCGGCACCCGCGAATGCGCCGCGAAGCGCTCGATCTTGGCCTGCTCGTAGGTGCGGATCATCACGATGTCGACCATGCGGCTGATCACGCGCGCCGTGTCCTCCACGGGTTCGGCGCGGCCGAGCTGCGTGTCGGCGGTGGTGAGGTTGAGCACCGAGCCGCCCATCTGGTACATGCCGGCCTCGAAGCTGACACGCGTGCGTGTGCTGGCTTTCTCAAAGATCATGGCCAGCGTGCGGTCCACCAGCGGCTGGTAGCGCTCGTAGTTCTTGAAGCGCGTCTTGACGATGCGCGTGCGCTCGAACAGGTAGGCGTATTCCTCGGCGCGAAGGTCCTTGATCTGCAGGAAGTGCTTCATCAGCGAATGCCCCGGCTTCATGTTTCGGCCAGGAAGCTCTTCACCAGCGGGGCGAGCAGGGCGACGATCTGCTCGGCCTCGTCGGCGCTGAGAACGAGCGGCGGCACGAGGCGGATCACGCTGTCGGCGGTGACGCTGATCAACAGGCCCGCCTGCGCCGCGCGGGCGAGCAGCACGCCGCAGGGGCGGTCGAGTTCGATGCCGATCATGAGGCCGGCGCCGCGGATCTCCTTCACGCCGGGAAGGCTGCCCAGCTCACGCACCAGACCGGCACGCAGCACCTCGCCCACCGCAGCGGCATGGGCCAGCAGGCCGTCTTCTTCCATGATGCGCAGCGTTTCCACGCCGGCGCGCATGGCCAGCGGGTTGCCGCCAAAGGTGGTGCCGTGGTTGCCGGGGCCGAGCACGTTCACGGCCTTCGGGCCGACGACGATGGCGCCGACGGGCACGCCCGAACCCAGGCCCTTGGCCAGCGGCATCACGTCCGGCACGATGCCGGCCCACTGGTGCGCGAACCACTTGCCGGTGCGGCCGATGCCGCACTGCACTTCGTCCAGCATCAGCAGCCAGCCGCGTTCGTCGCACACGCGGCGCAGGCCCTGCAGGTAGTCCCAGCGAGCGGGGTTGATGCCACCTTCGCCCTGGATCGTTTCCAGGAAGACGGCCACCACGTTGGGGTTGTCTCGCGCCACCTGCTCGATGGCCGCCAGGTCGTTCAACGGCACGCGCACGAAACCTTCGACCAGCGGCTCGAAGCCCTTCTGCACCTTGGGGTTGCCGGTGGCCGACAGCGTGGCGATCGATCGGCCGTGGAAAGCCCTCTCGTAGACGACGATCTCGGGCCGGTCGACGCCCTTGTCATGGCCGAACTTGCGCGCGATCTTCAGCGCGCCTTCGTTGGCCTCGAGCCCGGAATTGCAGAAGAAGGCGGCCTCCAGCCCCGAAATCTCACACAGCTTCGCGGCCAGTTGTTCCTGCAGCGGAATCTCATAGTAATTGGAGGTGTGGATCAGCTTGCCGATCTGGTCCTGCAACGCCGGCACCAGCTTCGGGTGCGCGTGGCCCAGCGTATTGACGGCGATGCCGCCCAGACCGTCGAGATATTTGCGGCCCTCGGTGTCCCAGAGCCAGCAGCCGCGGCCGTGCGACATCGCGATCGGCAGTCGGCCATAGGTGTTCATCACATGCGGCAGGGGCCGCAGAGTCTGTACGGCGACGGGTTCGGGCGCATTCATGGCGGTGGTCCTGGCAGGCCGGCAAGACATGCCGCGCGCGGGCGCTGCGGTCACCTTGCGGCTGGCCGGGATTCTAAAGGGGCCCCTGCCGAGGCACGTGCGCGTGTGGGCCGCGCCACGCCTTGCGCGTTGTGTTTGCTGCGCCGCAACAGACAGCAGGCACAATGCAGGCTGCACGCCACCGGCGGCCGCGGCTGATTTCGAACCCCGCGGCGCTGGTGGTCGCGACCTTGCCGATGAGTCAAACCAAGCCGCGCCAGTTCGTCATCCAGGGCATCACCACCGCGGGCCGTACCTTCCGGCCCAGTGACTGGTCCGAGCGCCTGGCCGGCGCCATGTCGTTGTTCAGGCCGGGCGGCGGCGCGGGCGGCATCGGCGCCCACATCGGCTATTCGCCGTATTGCGTGCCGCAGGTGGTGGACGGCGTGAAGTGCGTGTGGGTGAACGAGGCGCTGAAGGACATCGAGCCCATGGCCTGGGACTTCGTGATGAACTTCGCCCGCGACAACGGCCTGCCGGTCAACGAAGTCTGCGTGTTGCCGGAGCCCGGCGCGCGCTGAAGTTCGTCGCCGAAAAGACGGAAGGCCCGCAAATGCGGGCCCTCGGTTGGCCAGGACAGCCGGGTCAGGCGGCCAGTGCCAGCGCCTTGACCTTGGCCGACAGGCGGCTCTTCAGGCGTGCGGCCTTGTTCTTGTGGAAGATGCCCTTGTCGGCCACCGAGTCGATGACGCTTTGCGCCGACTTGAACAGGTCGGTGGCCTTGGTCTTGTCGCCGCCGACCACGGCCTTCTGCACGTTTTTCACGACGGTGCGGAAATGCGAGCGCAGCGAGGTGTTGGCGGCGTTGAGCTTCACGTCCTGGCGAGCGCGCTTGCGGCCCGAGGCGAGGCGGACGATCTTCTTCTTGGCTTTGGACGAGGTGGCCATGCAATAGCTTCCAGTAGCTTCTTTAACGTTGCAGCCCGCGCGATTCGAACGCTTCGAGCCTGTGAAAAACAAAGACCGCGGAGTATAGCATCGGCGGCTGTGAGTCTGTTCAAAGCTGCGTCCACCGTTTCCCTGCTGACCCTGGTTTCCCGCGTCACCGGGCTGGTGCGTGAACAGCTCATCGCCGCCAGTTTCGGCGCCAGCGCGGCCACCGACGCCTTCAACGTCGCCTTTCGCCTGCCCAACCTGTTCCGGCGCCTGTTCGCCGAGGGCGCGTTCTCGCAGGCCTTCGTGCCGCTGCTGGCGGCCACGCGTGAGCGCGAAGGTGACGTCGCCACGCGGGCGCTCATCGACGCCGTGGCCACCGTGCTGGCCTGGGCGCTGGCCTTGACCTGCGTGATTGGCGTTGCTGGCGCGCCGGTGCTGGTGTGGATCATCGGCTCCGGGCTCGAGCGTTTCGACACGGCCGTGGTGCTGACGCGCTGGATGTTCCCCTACATCGGCTTCATGTCGATGGTGGCGTTGGCCGCCGGCATCCTGAACACCTGGAAGCGCTTTGCGGTGCCAGCCGTGACGCCGGTGCTGCTGAACCTGAGCGTGATCGCCGCCGCCTGGTGGGGCGCGCCGCGCCTGGCGGCCGCCGGCATCGACCCGATCTATGCATTGGCTGGCGGCGTCATGCTCGGTGGCGTGCTGCAGGCGGCAGTGCAGATTCCGGCGCTGGCAGCCATCGGCGCGCTGCCGCGTTTCGGCCTGTCGCCCGCGGCCATCTTGCGCGCCTGGCGTCACCCGGGCGTGAGCCGGGTGCTGCGGCAGATGGCGCCGGCGTTGCTGGGCGTTTCGGTGGCGCAGATCTCGCTGCTCATCAATACGCAGATTGCGTCGCACGTGGCGGTGGGCGCGGTGTCGTGGCTGACCTATGCCGACCGGCTGATGGAATTTCCCACCGCGCTGCTGGGCGTGGCGCTGGGCGTGGTGCTGTTGCCGCAGCTTTCGGCTGCGCAGGCGCGGCAGGACGCGCACGAATATTCCGAGATGCTCGACTGGAGCCTGCGCCTGGTGCTGATGCTGGCGCTGCCGTGCGCGCTGGCGCTGCTGCTGT
>JAABPT010000454.1 GCA_011391855.1 Burkholderiales bacterium | reverse complement strand
TCCCGCCCCAGCGGCGGCAGACGCGCGATGACACGGCCGGTGTCGGGTTCGTCCAGCGCGCTGGACCCCGCCAGCATGCCGTGCAGCAAGATGCCGCTGGCCAGCACGTCGCGCTCGGCGGCTTCGCGCTGGGCGCGCAGTGCGGCCGGAGACTGCGCTGGCAGGTGCGTGGTGCCGCTGTCGCGCCCAGCCTGCTCGTGCGCCACCCCCAGCCCGGCCAGCCGCAACTGGCCACTGTCGCTGACGAGCAGCAGGTGGGCCTGCAGGTCGTGGTGCGGCACCCCGGCCTCGTGTGCATAGGCCAGGGCCTGCAGCAACTGCGTCGTCAGGCCGGCGGCTTCCACGCCAGGCAGGCCTTGCGCCGTGATCCGTTCGCCCAGGGTCGCACAGTCGCGGAGTTCGTAGGCCACGAAGGGCCAGCCGTCCTGTACGCCGAGTTCGACGGCCTGCGCCAGGTGCGGATGATTCAGCCGTGTCGCCTGGCGGGCCGCTTGCTGCCAGCGCTCCAGCGCCGCAGCGTCGGCGGGCTGCTGGCGCGGCAGCACCAGCATCCACTCCTGCCCGCCGCGCGGCTCGGCCACGCGCCAGGCCATCGTGCGTTCGCTCTTGCCCAGCAGGCGCAGCAGTTGCAACCGGCCGAACCAACGCACGGCTGCGCCGCGGGCAGGCGGGTGGCTGTCGGGGCCGGCTTGAGACATGGTCGCTCGATTGGACCTTGCCGCTCACGGCGCCGATGGCACGATGAGGCCGCGAAAGCCGCGCCAGTTGTCCGCTGCCGCCCGCGTGGGCACCGGCCTGCCGGGGCTGCGGCGGCCAGGGCTGCGGCGCGGCGACGTCGGCGGCCCGCGGCGCACCGATGTGTCAGAATCACCATGCCTTTGCAGGTGCCATGCACCGGGCCACGCGGAGATTTTTGAGATGAGCAGCGAACTGATCAAGCACGTCACCGACGATTCCTTCAATGCCGATGTCCTGCAGTCGGATAAGCCGGTGCTGGTGGATTACTGGGCCGAATGGTGCGGCCCCTGCAAGATGATCGCGCCGATCCTGGACGAGGTGGCCAAGACCTACGAAGGCCGGCTGCAGGTGGCCAAGATGAACGTCGACGACAACCGGGCCGTACCGGCGCAGCACAATATCCGCGGCATCCCGACGCTGATGTTGTTCAAGGGCGGCGTGCTCGCCGCCACGAAAGTCGGCGCTCTGAACAAGGCGCAACTGACCGCCTTCCTCGACGGTCATCTATAATTTGTCCACAGCGGTGGGGGCCTGAGTCTCCCACTGGCTGATCCGCCACCACGCACCGCCCGCGCCGGCCTCCAGCCGGCGCCGTAGACGGCCCGGAGCGTGGGCTCGGCGACCATCCATCTGCTTCCTGCCCGGCCGGCCCGCGCATTCCGCGCGAGTGCGGTACCGCATCTGCCCGAGGGTGCCCACCCCATGCATCTTTCCGAACTCAAAGCCCAGCCCATCGCTGCCCTGATCACCATGGGCGAGACGCTGGAGATCGAGAACGTCGCCCGCCTGCGCAAGCAGGAGCTGATGTTCGCGATCATGAAGAAGCGCGCCAAGGCCGGCGAGCAGGTCTTCGGCGACGGCGTGCTGGAGGTGCTGCCCGACGGCTTCGGCTTCCTGCGCTCGATCGAGGCCAGCTACATGGCGTCCACCGACGACATCTACCTGAGCCCGAGCCAGATCCGCCGCTTCAACCTGCATACCGGTGACATGGTCGAAGGTGAAGTCAGGGTGCCGAAGGACGGTGAGCGTTATTTCGCCCTCGTGAAGGTCGACCGCGTGAACGGCGTCACCCCTGAGGAGAGCAAGCACAAGATCATGTTCGAGAACTTGACGCCGCTGTTCCCCACGCAGCAGTTCAAGCTCGAACGCGAGATCAAGAGCGACGAGAACATCACCAGCCGCATCATCGACCTCATCGCGCCCATCGGCAAAGGCCAGCGCGCGCTGCTGGTGGCGCAGCCCAAGACCGGCAAGACGGTGATGATGCAGCAGCTGGCGCATGCGCTGGTGGCCAACCACCCCGAGATCCACCTCATCGTGCTGCTGGTGGACGAGCGACCCGAGGAAGTGACCGAGATGCTGCGCACCGTGCGCGGCGAAGTCATCAGTTCCACCTTCGACGAACCCGCGGCGCGCCACGTGCAGGTGGCCGAGATGGTGATCGAACGCGCCAAGCGGCTGGTGGAACTGAAGAAGGACGTGGTCATTCTTCTGGACTCGATCACCCGACTGGCACGCGCCTACAACAACGTGCTGCCGTCTTCCGGCAAGGTGCTGACCGGCGGTGTGGACGCCAATGCGCTGCAGCGCCCGAAGCGCTTCTTCGGCGCCGCGCGCAATACCGAGGAGGGCGGCACGCTCACCATCATCGGCACCGCGCTCATCGACACCGGCTCGAAGATGGACGAAGTCATTTACGAGGAATTCAAGGGCACCGGCAATTGCGAGATCCACCTCGACCGCCGCATGGCCGAGAAGCGCGTCTACCCCTCGATCCTGATCAACAAGAGCGGCACGCGGCGCGAGGAGCTGCTGCTCAAGCCCGAGATCCTGCAAAAGAGCTGGATCCTGCGCAAGCTGCTGTATCCGATGGACGAGATCGAGGCGATGGAGTTCATCCTGGAAAAGATGAAGGCCACCAAGAACAACCACGACTTCTTCGACATGATGCGCCGCGGCGGCTGAAGCCAGCGCGTCGGGTTAGAATTCGCGGTTTTCCGCCCCCCCAGGAAAGTGCGTCCGCCCACCGAGGCTTTCGGCCGGCCGGCGTGGCTCCCGCAACCGAAACGAGGCTCCCCATGAAAGAAGGCATCCACCCGAACTACCGGGACATCTGCTTCCAGGACCTGTCCAACGGGTTCAAGTTCGTCACGCGCTCGTGCGCGCAGACGAGGGAAACCATCAAGATGGAAGACGGCCGCGAACTGCCGCTGATCAAGCTCGAAGTGACCAGCGAAACGCACCCGTTCTACACCGGCACGCAAAAGAGCATCGACAACCTCGGCGGCCGCGTCGAGAAATTCCGCAACAAGTTCGCCCACCTCAGCGCCAAGAAGTGAGTCTGGCGGCAGGTTCGGCAAAGGCAGCTTCGGCTGCCTTTGTTGTTTGTGCGCGGCGCAGCGAGGCACATCCGAGCTTGGGCTCGGGCATCATCGCGCCGTGAACAGCCCCACGCCCGCACTCGTCACCCAAAGCGGCGCGCGACGCCTGCCGCGCGTGTCTCTACTGCTGCTGTGTGCGGCCTACGTGCTGCCGGGCCTGGTGGGGCGCGACCCCTGGCGCAGCGCCGACATCACCGCTTTCGGCCAGATGGTCGCCATCGCCGAAGGCCGCACCGCCTGGTGGGCCCCCACGCTGGGCGGCGTGCCGGCCGATGCCGCCTTGCTGCCGCACTGGCTGGGCGCCGCCTTCATTGCCGCCACGGCGGGCTTCGTCGAGCCGGCACTGGCCGCGCGGCTGCCGTTCGCCTTGCTGCTGGTGCTGGTGCTGGCGCTGGTCTGGTACACCACTTTTCACCTGGCCCGGACCGACGCCGCGCAACCCCTGCCCTTCGCCTTTGGCGGCGAGGCGGCACCGGTGGACTACGCCCGCGCCATCGCCGACGGCGCGGTGCTGGCGCTGATGGCCACGCTGGGCCTGCTGCAGCTGGGCCACGAGACCACGCCCGAACTGGTGCAACTGTTCGCCATGGGCCTGTTCATGTACGGCCTGGCCGCCGCACCCTACCGGCATGGCCCGTCGCGTGCCGCCGTGCTGGCCGCCCTGCCCCTGCTGGCCGGCAGCGGGGCGCCGGCCATGGCCGTGGCCGCCGGGCTGGGCGGCCTGGTCATCGCCTGGAAGTCGCGCTACCCGCAGGTCCGCGCCTTCGCCTGGGCGGTGGCCGCAGCCACCGTGGCCGCCGTGTTGATGGGTCTGGTGCTGGGCGCCTGGCGCTGGCGCGCGCACGGCCTGGGCTTGGGCGACCTGCCCGGCATCGCCCGCCAGTGGCTGTGGTTCCTGTGGCCGGCGTGGCCGCTGGCCTTGTGGACGCTGTGGCGCTGGCGCCGGCATCTTTCGTTCCGCCACATTTCGGTGCCGCTGGTTCCGGTGATCGTGGCGCTGGTCACCAACCTGGCGATGAGCGGGTCCGACCGCGCCTTGATGCTCGGCCTGCCCGGCATGGCGGTGCTGGCGGCCTTTGCGCTGCCCACGCTCAAGCGCAGCACCGCGGCGGCGATCGGCTGGCTGTCGATGTTCTTCTTCACGCTGTGCGCGCTGACGATCTGGGTCGTCTACGCGGCGCTGCACACCGGTGTGCCGGCCAAGCCGGCGGCCAACGTGGCCAAGCTGGCGCCAGGGTTCGAGCCCACGTTCTCGCTGCTGGCCCTGCTGCTGGCGGCGGCCGGCACGCTGGCCTGGCTGTGGTTGGTGCGCTGGCGCACCGGCCGCCACCGCGAGGCGCTGTGGAAGAGCCTGGTGCTGCCAGCCGGCGGTGTGGCCTTGTGCTGGCTGCTGCTGATGACGCTGTGGCTGCCGCTGCTGGACTATGCGCGCAGCCCCAGGCCCTGGGTCAAGCGCATTTCGGCCCTGGTGCCGGCCCAGGCCTGCATCGCGGCGCCGGGCCTGCCCCCGGCCACGGTGGCGGCGCTGGAACACATGGGCCGCTGGCGAGTCGACGCCGGACCGGCTGCGATGGACGGCCCCTGCCGTTATGCCATGCAGGTGACGCGCTCGCAGCCCCTGCCACCCGCGCCGGCGGGCTGGAAACTGGCTGGCACTGCACGGCGGCCGACCGACCGTGGCGAGTTCACGCTGGTCTACCGTCGCCAGCTGACGCGCTGACGGCAACTCTGCATCGCCGGGCGGCGCCGCGCACCGGTCAAGCCCGCCATAAGGCCAACGGGTGTTCAGACCGGGATCGCCGGTTCGGCCACCACGCCCGCGCGGCGCCGCACGCGCAGGGCCGGGAGCACGAGCTTGAAGGTCGACCCCTTGCCGACGTCGCTGGTGATGTCGATGACGCCGCCGTGGCGCTGCACCACGTGCTTGACGATCGACAGCCCCAGCCCCGTGCCGCCGGTTTCGCGCGAACGGCTGCCGTCGACGCGGTAAAAGCGTTCGGTCAACCGCGCCAAGTGTTCGCGGGCGATGCCCGGGCCAGTGTCGGTGACAGCGATCTCGGCGCTGCCGTCGTCGCGCCAGCGCCAGGTCACGTCGATGCGGCCGCCTGCCGGCGTGTAGCGCACGGCGTTGTTGACGAGGTTGCCCACGGCGCTGAGCAGTTCGGTGTCGCTGCCGGCGATCTCGGCGTCGCCGCCGCCGGCCACGCAAAGCGTGTGGCGGCCGGCCGACAGCGCCAGCGCGTCGGCCTGCACGCGCTGCATCAGGTCGGCCACGGGCAGCCAGCGGTCGACAGGCGGGCGCGGGCTGCCTTCCAGCTGCGCCAGCGTGAGCAGGTCGCCCACCAGGCTTTGCATGCGATCGGTCTGCTGCGTCATCACGGTGAGCACGCGCTGGCGCTCGACCTCGGTCAGCGGCAGCCGCAACATGGTTTCCACGAAACCCGCCAGCACCGTGAGCGGCGTGCGGATCTCGTGCGAGACATTGGCCACGAAGTCGCGCCGCATGGCCTCGGCGCGCTCGCGCTCGGTGATGTCCTGCGACAGGATGAGTTTCATGCCGTCGCCGTAACGCCGCACCAGCACCTGCAGCGTGCCGCGGCCATTGGGCCCGGGGAATACCACGGCATCTTCGTACTGGCCGCGCTGCAGGTGGCTGACGAAGGCCGGTGTGCGCACGAGATTGGTGATGCGCTGGCGGCGGTCGCGTTCGCGGTCGAGCCCGAAATGTTCGGCCGCCACGCCGTTGCACCACTCGATCTGGTCGCCTTTGTCGATCAACAGCACACCGTTGGGCGAGGCCTCGATGGCGTCCAGAAAATCGCGCAAGCGCTGCTTCTCCGCCTCGATGCCGGTGTCGCGCAGGCGCAGGCCGCGCTCGACGCGGTAGGCCATCTCGCCCCACCAGCCGGTCTCTCGTGGAATGGCGCCGAGTTGCGGGCCGCGCAACCAGTGCAACAGGGTCTCGCCGCGCGCCGTGTCCCACCACGCCAGCGCGGCCGCGCCCAGTGCCGCACCGAAGGTCGCACCCGCCGTCGGCGCCTGCATGGCGCTGCCCATGACAGCGCCGATGCCCGCCCCGAGCAACACCGCCACCACCGCGGCCAGCGCGCGCATCAGCAGCATGTTCGTTGCGCCACCTGGCGGCCGGTCAGGCCGCCACGCTGCCGATCGACTGCGTGAGCCGGTAGCCGGCGCCGCGCACCGTCTCGATCAAGCCCGAACACTGCACCGGCGCCAGCGCCTCGCGCAGGCGCTTGATGTGCACGTCCACCGTCCTCTCCTCGATGAAGACGTGGTCGCCCCACACCCGGTCGAGCAGCTGCGCGCGGCTGTGCACGCGTTCCGGGTGCGTCATCAGGAAGTGCAGCAGCCGGAATTCGGTGGGGCCGAGCTTGACCTCGCGCGGCCCCTGGCCGACGTTGCGCGTGACTCGCCGCGTCGCAGGGTCCAGTTTCAGGCCCGCCACGTCCACGGCGGTGTCCAGCGCTTCGGGCGCCTTGCGCCGCAGCACGGCACGGATGCGCGCCATCAACTCCTTGGTCGAAAAGGGCTTGGTCAGGTAGTCGTCGGCACCCGCGTCCAGCCCGGTGATCTTGTCGGCCTCCTCGGCGCGCGCGGTCAGCATGATCACCGGCATTTCGCGCGTGCGGGCGTCGCCGCGCCAGCGCTTGGCCAGCACGACGCCCGACTGCCCGGGCAGCATCCAGTCCAGCAGCACCAGGTCGGGCAGCACGCGGTCCACCGCCGCTTGCGCCTGGTCGGCGTCGGCGGCCACGGTGACCTCGAAACCCGCGTGGCGCAGGTTGATGGCAATCAGCTCGGCGATCGCCGACTCGTCTTCGACCACCAGCACGCTGCTCACGCCTGGGGCCCCCCGCGCCTAGCGCACCACATTCTCGACATCCTCCAGCGTGTGGTGCCGCACGTCGGTGCCCTTGACGACATAGATGGTGGCCTCGGCCAGGTTCTTGGCATGGTCGCCGATGCGTTCGATGGCCTTGGCCACGAACACCAAGTCGATGCTCGACGAGATCGTGCGCGGGTCTTCCATCATGTAGGTGATGAGCTTGCGCAACAGGCCGTCGAATTCCTGATCGATGGCGTCGTCTTGCTTCAGCACCTCGAGTGCCTGCTCCACGTCCAGGCGGGCAAAGGCGTCGAGCGACTTGCGCAGCTGGGCCACCGCGAGGTCGGCCTCGAACTGCAAGTCGCTCATCGGCAGCCGCAGGCGGCTGCTCAGGCCGACATTGATCAGCCGCTGCACCGTGCGTGCAATGCGCGCCGCCTCGTCACCCACGCGTTCGAGGTTGCCGCTGGCCTTGGACACGGCGATCAGTAACCGCAGGTCGGTGGCCGCGGGTTGCCGCATCGCGATCGTGCGCTGCAGTTCGAGGTCGATCTCGACCTCCATGCTGTTCACGCGCTGCTCCGCTTCGAGCACCTGTGCCGCGGTCTCGCTGCTGAAGTGCGTCAGCGCATACATGGCCTGCACGGTCTGCGACTCCACCAGACCGCCCATCTCGAGCACGCGGGCGCAAATGCCGCTCAACTCGGCGTCGAACTGGCTGGAGATGTGTTTTTCGTTCATGGGCTTGCCTCTTTCAGCCGAAGCGGCCGGTGATGTAGTCCTCGGTCTCGCGCCGCGCAGGCTTCATGAAGAGCTCGCGCGTGGGGCTGTATTCAATCAGCTTGCCCAGATACATGTAGGCGGTGAAGTCCGATACGCGTGCCGCCTGCTGCATGTTGTGGGTGACGATGACGATGGTGTACTTGTGCTTCAGCTCGTGCAGCAGCTCTTCCACCTTGGCCGTGGAGATGGGGTCCAGCGCCGAGCAAGGTTCGTCGAGCAGCAGCACCTCGGGTTCCAGCGCCACCGCGCGTGCGATCACCAGCCGCTGCTGCTGGCCACCTGAAAGGCTCAAGCCACTGGCGTCGAGCCGGTCCTTCACCTCGTCCCACAGTGCCGCCTGCTTGAGCGAGCGTTCCACCGTCTCGTCGAGCTGAGCGCGGTTCTTCACGCCCAGCAGCCGCAGCCCGTAGGCCACGTTCTCGTAGATCGACTTCGGGAACGGGTTCGGTTTCTGGAACACCATGCCCACGCGGCGGCGCAGCTGCGCCACGTTGACGCTGCGGTCGTAGATATTGCGGCCGTCGATCTCGATCTGGCCTTCGACGCGGCAGATGTCGACGAGGTCGTTCATGCGGTTGAAGCAGCGCAGCAGCGTCGACTTGCCGCAACCGCTGGGCCCGATGAAGGCGACGACGTGGCCGCGCGGGATATTCAGGTTGACGTCGAACAGCGCCTGCTTCTCGCCATAGAACAGGTTGACGTTATTCACCTTCACGGCCACCTCCAGGTCCTGCAGCGGCTTGACGGTGCGGGCCGAGGCGGGGATCTTGGTCTCGATGGTCATGCGAGGCGTCGAAGCTTCGGTCATGGTGGTCATGGTTGCTCTCGGAGGTCGAATTGTGCGATGCCCGGCTGGATCAGACCGATTCCAGCCCGCGGAACTTCTCGCGCAGGCTGTTGCGCAAGCGGATGGCGGCCAGGTTCAGCACCATGATCACGATCACCAGCAGCAGCGCCGTGGCATAGACCAGCGGCCGCGCGGCCTCGACGTTGGGGCTCTGGAAGCCGACGTCGTAGATGTGGAAGCCCAGGTGCATGAATTTGCGCTCCAGGTGAAGGAAGGGGAAGTACTGGTCCAGCGGCAGCGCCGGTGCCAGCTTGACCACGCCCACCAACATCAGCGGTGCCACCTCGCCGGCGGCGCGCGCCACGGCCAGGATGAGTCCGGTCATCATGGCCGGGCTGGCCATCGGCAGCACCGTGCGCATCAAGGTCTCGGCCTTGGTGGCGCCCAGGGCCAGACTGCCCTCGCGCACCGAACGCGGCACACGCGCCAGACCTTCCTCGGTGGCGACGATGACCACCGGCAGGGTCAGGATGGCCAGCGTGAGCGAAGCCCACAGCAGACCCGGACTGCCGAAGGTCGGCGCCGGCAGGGCCTCGGGGTAGAACAGCTGGTCGATATTGCCGCCGAGAAAATAGACGAAGAAACCGAGTCCGAAGACACCGTAGACGATGGAAGGCACTCCCGCCAGGTTGTTCACCGAGATGCGAATGGCCTGGATCAGCGGCCCTTGCTTGGCATATTCGCGCATGTAGATGGCGGCCATGATGCCCAGCGGCGTGACCATCACCGCCATCAGCATCACCATCATCACCGTGCCGAAGATGGCCGGGAAGATGCCGCCTTCGGTATTGGCCTCGCGCGGGTCCTCCGAGACGAACTCACCCACCTTCTCGATGTAGTGACCGATCTTGTCGGCCAGGCCCATATCGTTGGCGCGGTAGACGTCGGCCACCAGCGCCAGCTTGACCTCGACCTCCTTGCCGTCCATGACGCGGCCGACGAGGGTGTCGCGGCCGATCTCCTGGCGCAGGCCGTTCAGCCGTTCCTGGAGCGCGCCGAATTCGCCGTTGAGCGCGGTGCGGCGCTGCTCGAATTCGGCCTTGCGCTCGTTGGTGAGCTGGCCCTGGATCTCCAGCTTGCGCGCCTGCAGACGCAGCTGCTCCAGCCCGTAATTGATCTTGCCGATCTCGTTCTTTTCGATACGAAAGATCTGGTTGAACAGGTCGTTCGCACGCTGGAAGCGCTGCTGCAGTTCGGGCCAGGCGGCTTCGCCGCTGGCGACGACCTGGCCGTTCTCCTTGACCGAAACCAGGTGGCCGTAGAAGTTGCCCCATTCGCGGCGCTCGATGGTGATGATGTCCCGGGGATACGTCACCTCGCCCAGCAGCGGCAGCGGGAACCAGCGGAAATCGGCGCCGGTGACGTCGCGGTTGCCCATCTTCACCAGCACGCGGTCGGCGAAGGCGGCGTCGCCCTTGATGTCGAAGCCGGCCTCGCGCAGGCGGCGCACGGCCACCTCTTCGCGGTCGCGCAATTCGCCGATGAGGCCGATGACGCTGCCGTCGCGTTCGGTATAGGTGGTCTCGGCCACCGGCTTGGGCCAGAAATGGCCCAGACCGCGCCCGGCAGTCAGCGCCAGCACGCCGATGACGACCAGCACGCAGGCCGCCACGGCGCCGGCCGTCAACCAGATCCAGGGCGAGCCCGACTTGTACCAATCACGCATGCTGTTTCTCCCCGGGGCTCAGATGGTCTGGTACTTCTCGCGCAGCCGCGCCCGCACCAGTTCTGCCGCCGTATTGACCACGAAGGTGAAGACGAACAACACCAGCGCCGAGAGGAACAGCAGGCGGTAATGCGTCTCGCCGACGCCGGCCTCGGGCATCTCGACGCCGATATTGGCCGACAGTGTGCGAAAGCCGCTGAACAGGCTGAAGTCCATCACCGCGGTATTCCCGGTGGCCATGAGCACGATCATGGTCTCGCCCACCGCACGGCCCAGGCCAATCATCACGGCCGAGAAGATGCCCGGACTGGCGGTCAGCAGCACCACGCCCATCAGCGTCTGCCAGGGCGTGGCGCCCAGCGCCAAAGAACCCGAAGTCAGTGTCTTCGGCACGCTGAAGATGGCGTCTTCGGCGATCGAGAAGATCGTCGGCGTGACCGCAAATCCCATCGCAATGCCGACGACGAGTGAATTGCGCTGCTCGTATTTGATGCCCATCTCGTTGCTCAGCCAGTTGGGCATGTCGCCGCCGAAGAACGCGGCCTCGACCGGGTGGCCGAGCTGGAACACGAGCCAGATCACGAGCACGATGACCGGCATCAGCAGGACCGCTTCCCAACCACCGGGAACACGTTCCTTCAGTGCCTCGGGCGCAAGATGCCACAGGTAGGACGCCAGCACGATGGCCGCGGGCAGCAGCACGATGGACATCAGCACGCCGGCCAGGTTGTTTTCCACCAGCGGCGCCAGCCACAGTCCGGCCAGGAAACCCAGCACCACGGTGGGCAGCGCGCCCATCACCTCGATCGTCGGCTTGACGATCGAGCTGAGCTTGGCCGACATGAAGTAGGCCGTGAAGATCGCCCCCAGGATGGCCAGCGGCACCGACAGCAGCATGGCGTAGGCCGCGGCCTTGATGGTGCCGTAGGTCAGCGGCGCGAGGCTGAACTTGGGTTCGAAGTCGGCATTCGCGGCCGACGACTGCCAGACATAGTCCGGGGCTTCGTAGCTCTCGTACCAGACCTTCTGCCACAGGCTGGAGAACGACACTTCGGGGTAGTGGTTGTCCACGACTGCCGAGTACACCCTGCCGGCCTTGTCCTGCGCCAGGTAGCCGTTGCCGCGCGGTGGCACACCCAGAGCCACCAGCGGCTGGTCGCTGAGCTTTTCCACGAACAGCAGCCGCTCGGAGGTGGCGAAGTAGCTGCCCAGGTGGCCCTGTGCGTCGCCGACGATGAAACCCTTGCGGAAAAACTCGGGCGTGATCACCGTCACCGCCGCCGGCATGGACTTGAAGCCGCGGATGCGCTGGAAGGCGAAATTCGCGCCCTCGGTGCGTACCAGGAACCACTGGCTGAGTTCCCCCTTGTCGGTGCCGACGATGATCGAATAGCCGCCGCTGAGCATGGCCAGCGCCGTGACGCGCTGACCCGCCGGTGCGAGTTCCACGGTTTCAAGCAGGCGCGGTGCGGTCTTGTTGCTGATGTCGTAACGCGCCAGGCTGCGGTCGCCGTGCAACGCATACAACTCGCGCTGCTTAGATTCGATGACGATTTGCCGCAGGTCCGCGGGCGCCGGCGAGATCTCGGACTGCTGGACCTCGCTTCGGGTTTCGCCGGTCATCGGGTTGGTGGTGACGTTCACCGCCGACACCAGCAAGCGCTTATCGTCAGTCAAGGCCACGATGGTGGACCCGTCGTCCGACTGCTGCATGCCGAGCAGGCGGATCGGCTGGCCCTGCGGATCCACTTGCAGCGGCTTCTCGCCCAGCGGATAGCTCAGTTCCGGCGTGATCAGGCGCTTGTTGTCGGGGAAGGTAACGGCAAAGCCCTGCTTGACGAGCACGACACTGCCGTCTGAGAGGCCGAACCCCTGGCTGTAGGTGCGGCGCTCACCGAGGTCGGCACTGGTGACCTCCACGCCGGCGGGCAACGGCAGGCTGACCTCGGACAGGACCTCGCCGGTGTCGAAGCGAAAGAAGGTGACCGAACCCTGCACGCCCACGCGCGAGCCGATCTCGCGCTGCTCCTCGGCCGTGTAGGCCAGGGTCGGCTGCTGCGTGCTGCCCGGCACCGCAAACTGGCTGCGCTGTTCAATGGCAGGCGCCATGAACAACGGCACCACCACGCTGGCCAGGTAGAAAAAGATCGCCGACACCGCGACGATGACGCTGATGCCGCCCACCGTCATGGTGTGCTTGAACAGGCTGTCGGTCAGGAGCCGACGGCCCATCGCGGCGTTGACGCTGAGCGCGGTGGAAGTGGTGCTGGCGGTGTTCATCGGATGGGGCCCGATCTGGCGTGAAACGAGGGTGGCAACGCCCGGCCGCCGCCCTCTGCTGCGGCTGGCGTGACGCCCTTACTTCTGCGCCACGCGCAGGGCCTTGAAGCGGTCGGCGCGGTCCTGCGGCTTGCCCTTGGCGTAGCTGTCCTTGTTCATCACGTGAACGACGGTCTCGCCCTTGGGGCCGGCACCGATGTCGGTGTAGCTGTAAGGCACCTCGCCGAAGGCGGTGAAGTTGGTCAGATCCTTGAGATCGCCGAACAGATAGTAGCGCCCACTCTTGACCACCTCGCCATAGAAACCGGTGCTGGCGGGCACCGAACCGTCCAGGATCTGCTCGCCCCGGCTGGGGCGGTTGGCCTTGACGTCGTCGCCCGTGACGCCGAAGACCAGCGTCTTGCCGCCCGGGCCGGCGCCGACCTTGGTGCGCGTCAGCGCCACTTCGCCGTGGGCCAGGAAGTCGAAATAGTTCTTGGTGTCGCCGAAGGCATGCACGCGGCCGCTGTCGGGCAACACGACGAACAACTCGACAGGTGCCATGGCGGCCGGGGCGGTCATGGGAGCGGCGGCTGCGGCGGCCTTCGGGGTGGG
>JAABPT010000453.1 GCA_011391855.1 Burkholderiales bacterium | reverse complement strand
CGAGATCGCCGCCAAGGCCATGGGCATCAACACCCGCAACATGAAGCTGCTGGCCTTCGGCATGGGGGCCACCTTCGGCGGCGTCTCGGGCTCCATGTTCGCTTCGTTCCAGGGCTTCGTCTCGCCCGAGTCGTTCAGCCTGATGGAAAGCGTGATGATCGTGGCCATGGTGGTGCTGGGCGGCATCGGCCACCTGCCGGGCGTGATCCTGGGCGCGGTGATGCTGGCGGCGCTGCCCGAGGTGCTGCGCTACGTGGCCGGCCCGCTGCAGCAGGCCACCGGCGGGCGGCTGGACGCTTCGATCCTGCGCCAGCTGCTCATCGCCAGTGCCATGATCGGCATCATGCTGCTGCGCCCGCGCGGCCTGTGGCCTTCACCCGAGCACGGCAAGGCGGCGCCGGCGACCGTCAACGCGGCATCGTGAGGACCCGGGCATGAGCGAACTCGTACTCAACGTGCAGGGCGTGAGCAAGCGTTTCGGCGGCCTGCAGGCGCTGGCCGACGTGGGCATTGCCATCCGCCCGGGCCAGGTCTACGGCCTGATCGGCCCCAACGGCGCCGGCAAGACGACCTTCTTCAACGTCATCACGGGCTTGTACACGCCCGACTCGGGCACCTTCGAACTCGGCGGCCAGCCCTACAAGCCCAGCGCCGTGCACGAGGTGGCCAAGCAGGGCATCGCGCGCACCTTCCAGAATATCCGCCTGTTCCCGGAGATGACCGCACTGGAGAACGTGATGGTGGGCCGCCACGTGCGCACGCATTCGGGCCTCTTCGGCGCCGTCTTCCGCACCGCTTCCTTCAAGAAGGAGGAAGCGGCCATCGCCGAGCGCTCGCAGGAACTGCTGGACTACGTGGGCATCGGCCGCTACGCCGAATTCCGCGCCCGCACGCTGAGCTACGGCGACCAGCGCCGGCTGGAGATCGCGCGTGCGCTGGCCACCGACCCCAAGTTGATCGCGCTGGACGAGCCCGCCGCTGGCATGAACGCCACCGAGAAGATGGTGCTGCGCGAATTGATCGACCGCATCCGCAAGGACGGCCGCACCATCCTGCTCATCGAGCACGACGTGAAACTGGTGATGGGCCTGTGCGACCGTGTCACCGTGCTCGACTACGGCAAGCAGATCGCCGAAGGCACGCCGGCCGAAGTGCAGAGGAGCGAGAAGGTGATCGAGGCCTACCTCGGTGCAGGCCACACCGCGCATTGACGGGCACAGCATGACGACGATATTGCTCAAGGTCAGCGGCCTGAAGGTGGCCTACGGCGGCATCCAGGCCGTCAAGGGCATCAGCTTCGAGGTTCGCCAGGGCGAACTGGTCAGCCTCATCGGCGCCAACGGCGCCGGCAAGACGACCACGCTCAAGGCCATCACCGGCACCCAGCCTGTGGCCGACGGCGAGATCGAATTCATGGGCCAGAAGATCAAGGGCCAGGGCGCCTGGAACTTGGTCAAGCAGGGCCTGGTGATGGTGCCCGAGGGGCGCGGTACCTTCACGCGCATGACCATCACCGAGAACCTGCAGATGGGCGCCTTCGTGCGCAACGACAAGGAGATCGACGCCGACATCGAGAAGGTCTTCGGCATCTTTCCGCGGCTGAAGGAACGTGCCAAGCAACTGGCCGGCACCATGAGCGGCGGCGAGCAGCAGATGCTGGCCATGGGCCGCGCGCTGATGGCGCGGCCCAAGGTGCTGCTGCTCGACGAACCCAGCATGGGCCTGAGCCCGATCATGGTCGACAAGATCTTCGAGGTGGTGGCCGACATCCATGGCCGCGGCACCACGGTGCTGCTGGTGGAGCAGAACGCTTCGCGCGCGCTCGGGCTGGCCAATCGCGGCTATGTCATGGAGTCGGGCGAGATCACGATGGAAGGCGAGGCCAAGGCGCTGCTGAACGACCCCAAGGTGCGGGCGGCCTACCTGGGCGAGTGAAGGGTGCCCGCGGTGGCCGGCCGTGGGCCCGGGCCGCGTTGTCACCACGTCGGCTCGGCACGGAAAGTCGGCGGCGCATTTCGCGGATGTGGTCCACTCTCTTCACCGGGCTTGCCCAGGAGGAAAATATGACCTTGTGTCCGATCGCCATCGTTGCCGGTTGCCAGAAGTGCCCGGCCTTCAAGGTCTGCCCTCTCAAAGGCGTGATCGGCGACCAGCCGGCGGCCGGGGCCGCGCCGCCCAAGCCGGCGGCGAAGACGTCTCCGCGCAAGAAGGGCTGACGACAAGACTCCAGGGCGTGGCCGTCGGCCACTCGCAATGGGCGGGCAGTGTGCGCGGCGTCAATCGTCGCCGTGCTTGTCGGCTTCGGAGGTGAACGAGTCGGCGTAGAACTCGTCGGCCGGCAGACCGCAGCGCGCCACGAAATCGCGCTGTGCGGCGTCCACCATCACCGGTGCGCCGCAGGCATAGACCTGATGGCCCGAGAGGTCGGGCCAGTCGGCCATCACGGCCTCGTGCACGAAACCCGTGCGGCCGCTCCAGCCGTCCTGCGGCTCGGGCTCCGACAAGACCGGCACGTAGCGCAGGTTCGGCATCTCCGCGGCCATGCGTTCGCACCACGCGTGCTGGTACAGGTCGGCGCGGCGCCGGCATCCCCAGTAAAGGACCGCCGGCCGCGTGATGCCCTTGTGCTGCAGGTGTTCGACCATGGCCTTGATGGGCGCGAAGCCGGTGCCGCTGGCCAGCAGCACGATCGGTTTGGCGCTGTCCTCGCGCAGGAAGAAGCTGCCGAAGGGGCCTTCCATGCGCAGGATGTCCCGCTCCTTCATGGCGCCGAAAACGTGATCGGTGAATTTGCCGCCGGGCATGTGGCGCACGTGCAGTTCGATTGCTGGTGGGCTGCCCAGGTGGTGCGGCGCGTTGGCCATGCTGTAGCTGCGCCGGGCGCCGCCCTGCAGGATGAATTCCACATACTGCCCGGCGCGGTACTGCAGGTTCTGGTTGGCCGGCAACTGCAAGCGCAGCACGGCCACGTCCGGTGCGGGCTTCTCCAGGCTCAACACGCGGCTGGGCAGCTTCAATACCGGGTATTCGCCAGCGCCGGGCACGCTGCGCGCCTCCACCACGCAGTCGGTCTGCGGCACGGCGCAGCAGGTGAGGATGAAGCCGGCTTCCTCTTCGGCCACCGACAAGGCCTTGTGCTGGTGGGCGCCGTGGACCACGCGGCCCTCGATGAGCTTGCTCTTGCACGAACCGCAGGCACCGTCGCGGCAACCGTAGGGCAGGCCGATGCCCTGGCGGATGGCGGCCGGCAGGATGGCCTCTTCCGGCTCGACAGGGAAGCTGCGGTGGGCGGGCTGGACAGTGACGGTGAAGCTCATGGCGGGGCAGGGCGGCAGGACGGGTGGGACGCGGCAACGGGCGAATGACGGCATCGGTCGGCAACGGGTGGCGGCTGGAAGTGCCTGATCTCGGCTGAACGTGGCTGAACGTGGCTCGTAAACTCGGTTCTGATTGTGCCCGCGCACCCGGCCGGGCCCCTGCCCGCTTCCGGATTCACCCATGCCTGTACCGCAGCCATTGCAGCGCGCCCGCCGACCCACCTTGTTGATCGTGGGCTGCGGCGACATCGGCCAGCGAGTGCTGCGGCTCCTGCACCCGCGCTGGCGCGTGCTGGCGCTGACCTCGTCGCCGGCGCGCGTGCCGGCGCTGCGTGCGCTGGGTGCCGTGCCGCTGCTGGGAAACCTCGACGAGCCCGCCACCTTGGGCCGCCTGGGCGGCCTGGCCGACGCCGTGCTGCACCTGGCACCGCCGCCGGGCCACGGTGCAGGCGACCCGCGCACGCACGCGCTGCTGCGCGCGCTGGCACGCGGTGGCCGCGTGCAGCGCCTGGTGTATGCCAGCACGAGCGGCGTCTACGGCGACTGCGGCGGCGAGCGCTTCGACGAAACGCGCGCCGCCAGCGCCACCACCGACCGCGCCCGGCGCCGCGTCGACGCCGAGGCGCAGCTGCGCTGGTTCGGCCGGCGCACCGGCGCCCGCGTCACGCTGCTGCGCATCCCCGGCATTTATGCCGCCGACCGCCCGGGCGGCCACCCGATCGAGCGGCTCGCACGCGGCACGCCGGTGCTGGCCGCGCAAGACGACGTCTATACCAACCACATCCATGCCGACGACCTGGCGCGGGCCTGCGTGGCGGCGCTGCACCGCGGCCTGCCGCAGCGTGTGCTGCATGCCAGCGACGACAGCGAATTGAAGATGGGCGACTATTTCGACCTGGCCGCCGACTTGTGCGGCCTGCCGCGCCCGCGGCGCATCACGCGCGCCGAGGCGGTGCAGCAACTCAGCCCGATGCTGTTGAGCTTCATGAGCGAATCGCGCCGGTTGGACAACCGCCGGCTCAAGGCCGAGTTGCGGCTGCGCCTGCGCTACCCCACGGTGAAGGAAGGCCTGGTCGCCGGACTGGCACCTTGATTCACTCCCCGGCCAGGCGGGGCAGGGGCCCTCAGCGGCGGCGCGAGCGGAACGGTGGCTGGCCGCGCCAGTAGCGGATCATCAGAAAGCCGCCGACCATGCCGCCCAGGTGGGCGAAGTGCGCCACGCCGCCCACGTCCATCAAGCCGAGCAGCAGTTCCAGCGCGCCGAAGACGATGACGAAGGTGCGAGCCTTCATCGGGATCGGCGGGAACAGCGGCATGATCACGCGGTTGGGGAACAGCATGCCGAAGGCCAGCAGCAGTGCATACAGCGCGCCCGAGGCGCCCACGGTGGGCACACGCGAACCCGCCAGCGCCGTGATGAGCAACTGCGCCAGCGCCGCGGTCAACACGCCGGCCAGCAGGAACTGCCAGTAGCGTTGCTGGCCCCACAGCCGTTCGAGTTCGGATCCGAACATCCACAGACCGAGCATGTTGAAGAACAGGTGGCCGACGCCGCCGTGCAGGAAGGCGTAGCTCACCAGTTGCCAGGGCAGGAAATTGCCGCTGCCGATGGGCCACAGCGCAAAGACGCCGGAAAGGAACACGACCTGCTGCAGCACGAAGATCACCGTGCAGGCGATCATCAGGGCGCGGGTCAGGGGCGGGATCGGCGGCATCGAGTCGCTGGGGAGTGGGACCGGGTGCAATCCCGGCTGGTGCCCGCGGCCAGACTCGAACTGGCACGCCTTGCGGCGGCGGATTTTGAGTCCGCTACGTCTACCGATTTCGTCACGCGGGCGAGGGTGCCCAAAGGGGCGCCAAACAGCGGTGGATTATCACACGGCCCCCGCTGCGCCTGCGGCGAAGGCGTGGCGCTGCCACAATGAGCAGAGTCACAGGAGCCCTGTTATGAAGGATGCCGCGCCACCCGCCTACAAGACCCTGGAAGACGCCATCGGCGGCACGCCGCTGGTGCGGCTGCAGCGTCTGCCCGGCGCGGCCGGGGCCGCGCGCGGCAACGTGATCCTGGGCAAGCTCGAGGGCAACAACCCCGCCGGTTCGGTGAAGGACCGCCCGGCGATCGCCATGATCCGCCGCGCCGAGGAGCGCGGCGAGATCCGTCCCGGCGACACCCTGATCGAGGCCACCTCGGGCAACACCGGCATCGCGCTGGCCATGGCGGCGGCGATCCGCGGCTACCGCATGGTGCTGATCATGCCGGAGGACTTGTCGATCGAACGCGCGCAGACCATGAGGGCCTTTGGTGCCGAGCTCATCCTCACGCCCAAGTCCGGCGGCATGGAATCCGCGCGCGACCTGGCCGAGCAGATGCAGCGCGAAGGCCAGGGCCGCGTGCTCGACCAGTTTGCCAACGCCGACAACCCGCGCGCGCATTTCGAGACCACCGGCCCCGAGATCTGGACCGACACCGCCGGGCGCGTGACGCACTTCGTCAGCGCCATGGGCACCACCGGCACCATCACCGGCGTTTCGCGCTGCCTGAAGGAAAAGAATCCTGCGGTGCGCATCGTCGGTGCGCAACCGGCCGAGGGGTCGCGCATCCCCGGCATCCGCAAGTGGCCCGAGGCCTACCTGCCGAAGATCTACGACGCCAGCTACGTCGACGAACTGGTGCTGGTGAGCCAGGCCGACGCCGAGGACATGGCGCGCCGCCTGGCGCGAGAGGAAGGCCTGTTCGCCGGCATCTCCGCCGCCGGCGCCTGCTGGGTGGCGCTGCAGATCGCGCAGAAGGTGGACAACGCCACCATCGTATTCATCGTCTGCGACCGCGGCGACCGTTATCTGTCCACCGGCGTCTTTCCGGCATGACGTCGCAGGCCCATGCCCGTTTCTGCCTGAGCTGCGGCAACGCGCTGGCGCCCATCGTCGCGCAGGAAGACAGCGGCCCCAAGGAGCGCCTGCGCTGCCCGGCCTGCGGCTGGACGCACTGGAACAACCCGACGCCGGTGCTGGCCGCCGTGATCGAGTGCAGCGACCGCGAAGGCCGGCTGCTGCTGGCACGCAACGCCGCCTGGAGCGGGCGCATGTTCGGCCTCATCACCGGCTTCATGGAAGCCGGCGAGACGCCCGAGGAAGGCATTGCGCGCGAAGTGGCCGAGGAAACGGCGCTGCAGGTGCAACAACTGGCGTTGATCGGCGTCTACGACTTCCAGCGCATGAACCAGGTCATCATCGCGTACCACGCGCTGGCCCAAGGGGAGATCGCCCTGTCGCCCGAACTGGCCGAATACAAGCTGTTCGCGCCGGCCGAGGTACGCTGCTGGCGCGCCGGCACCGGCTTTGCGCTGGCCGACTGGCTGCGCTCACGCGGGCACGACCCGCAATTCATCGAATGGCCGCCGCGCACCTAAAATCATCGCTATGGAAACGACCCGAGAACTCGACACCCGCAGCCTGAACTGCCCGCTGCCCATCCTCAAGGCCAAGAAAGCGCTGTCAGAGATGGCCAGTGGCGAGTTGCTGCGCGTGGTGTCCACCGACCCCGGCTCGGTGCGCGATTTCCAGGCCTTCGCCCGCCAGACGGGCAACGAACTGGTCGAGCAGACCACGTCTGGCGCCGATTTCCTGCACGTGCTGCGCCGCCGCTGAGCGCGGACGAAGGACGAGGGCCTGCAGGCCCGACCGCGGTGTCTGGCCGAGGAGGCGCTACAGCTCCAGCCCGCGCAGGAAGGCGCGAAATCCCGGCCCCAGCTCGCGGTGCGCCAGCGCCAGTTCGACATTGGCCTGCAGGAAACCCTCCTTGCTGCCGCAGTCGTAGCGCTTGCCCACGTAGCGGTAGGCAAAGACCTTCTCGCGCCGCAGCAGCGAGGCGATGCCGTCGGTGAGCTGGATCTCGCCGCCCACGCCGCGCGGCTGGCTGGCGATCTCGTGGAACACGCCCGGGGTCAGGATATAGCGGCCGGCCACGCCCAGCCGCGACGGAGCGTCCTCGGGTGCCGGTTTTTCGACGATGCGGGTCACGTCGACCAGCCGCTCGTTGACCTCGGTGCCGGCGACGATGCCGTAGCGGCGCGTCTGCTCGGCCGGCACTTCCTGCACCGCGATGATCGAGGCGCGCCACTCGGCGTACTGCTCGACCATTTGCGCGAGCACCGGTGGCTGTCCGACCATCAGGTCGTCGGCCAGCAGCACGGCGAAGGGCTGGTTGCCGACCAGCCGCTGCCCGCACAGCACGGCGTGGCCCAGGCCCAGCGCCTGCGCCTGGCGCACGTAGATGCACTGCATGTCGTCGGGCTTGACGCTGCGCACCACCTCCAGCAACTCCTGCTTGCCGGCGTTTTCCAGCGCCACCTCGAGCTCGAAAGTCATGTCGAAATGGTCTTCGATCGGGCGCTTGTGGCGCCCGGTGACGAAGATCATCTCGCGCACGCCGGCGGCGTAGGCCTCTTCCACGGCGTACTGGATCAGCGGCTTGTCGACCACCGGCAGCATCTCCTTGGGCTGCGCCTTGGTGGCGGGCAGGAAGCGGGTGCCGAGGCCGGCTACAGGGAAAATCGCCTTCTGGACGAGCATGGGCATCTCTAGAATGGTTTGCAGTCCAGTCCATTTTGGCATGGGGGGTTCATGCCGGCGCTGTGACACTTTCGTGCCTGCTGCGATGGACGTGCTGATCGTCGAACCGCTGGACCCCGACGTGCTGCACTGGCTGGCCGCACGCCACGCCGTGCACTACGCGCCTGAACTGGCGCAGCAGCCGCGCGCCTTTCGCGAGGCCTTGCAGCGCGTGCGCTCCGTCATCATTCCGCCCGGCGTGGCGCTGGATGCCGCGGCGCTGCAGCGCGCGCCGGCCTTGCGCATCGTCGGTCGGCTGTCGGCGGGGGCCGAGAATATCGACCTCGACGCCTGCGCCCGCGCCGGCATCGAGGTCGTGCGCCCGGCCAGCGCCAGCGCGGCGGCCGAGGCTGAATTCGTGATCGGCGCGCTGCTGCAGATGCTGCGCCGCGTGCCCATCATCGCTGAAGACGGTCTGCTGGTGGGGCGCGAACTCGGCGGCCTCACGGTCGGCCTGATCGGCATGTCGGCCACCGTGAAGCCGCTGCAGCGCCTGCTGCAGGCCTTTGGTGCCCGCACCGTCGGCTACGACCCCGGCGTGCATGCCTCGGACCCGGCGTGGTCGCGCGCGGGCGTCGAGCCCCTGGGCTTGCGCGAACTGCTGCAGGGCAGTGACGCCGTGGCCGTGCTGATGACCTACTACCCGCGCTATGCCGGGCTCTTTGGCGAGCGGCTGCTGTCCGAGTGCCGCTTCAACCAGATCTGGGTGAGCCTGGCGCACGCGAGCCTGTTCGACGAAACCGCGCTGGCGCAGGCGCTGCGCGAAGGCCCGCTGGCCGCCCTGTGGCTGGACAGTCTGGAGCCCGGCGCGCTGGACCCCGGCCGGCCGCTGCGCCACATCGACACCTTGCAGGTCACGCCACGCGTCAGCGCCACCACGCAGCAGTCGCGCGTGCGCGGCGCCTGGGCGGTGGCGCGTCGCATCGACGAGTTGCTGCTGTCGGCACCGCCGCCGGTCTTCAGCCGGTCGCTGCCAGGCGAGTTTGCTGATCTAGAAGACGGGCCAGCGACTGCCTGAAGTCGGCCAGCCGCGCACGTTCCTGTTCCACCACCGCGGCTGGCGCACGGGCCACGAAACCGGCATTGCCGAGCTTGGCGTCGGCCTTGGTGATCTCGCCCTGCAGGCGCGCCACCTCCTTGGCCAG
>JAABPT010000452.1 GCA_011391855.1 Burkholderiales bacterium | reverse complement strand
CATCGTCGCCCAGCGTCAACAGCGGCACGCGTTCGCCCGGGTTGAGCCCCATCTCGCTGCGCAGCCGGCGGCACTCGGCCACCACGGCCTTGAGCCGGCCCATCCACTGGTCGGCCACCGGGTCCACCTTTTCCAGCTGCGCCTGCGGGTAAGCGGCGGTGACGATGCTGTCGGCACTGCCGGCCTGTTTGCGCCCGGCCACCACGGCCACCGTTTCCCACAGCTCGGCGGTGATGAACGGCGCCACCGGGTGCAGCAGCCGCAGCACGGTCTCCAGGGTGCGGATCAGCGTGCGGCGCGTGGCCCGCTGCTGCGCCGGGCTGCCGGCAGCGATCTGCACCTTGGCGATTTCCAGGTACCAGTCGCAATATTCGTCCCAGATGAAGGCGTAGATGGCGTTGGCGACATTGTCGAGACGGTAGTCGCCGAAGCCTTGCGCCACCGCAGCCTCCACTCGCTGCAGCTCGCCGGTGATCCAGCGGTCGGCCATCGAGAAGCTCAAATAGCCTTCGCTGCTGTCCGCCGGGTGGCATTCGGCGGCCGTGTGCTCCTTCAGGCCGCAGTCCTGGCCTTCGCAATTCATCAGCACGAAGCGCGTGGCATTCCACAGCTTGTTGCAGAAGTTGCGGTAGCCCTCGCAGCGCTTGGAGTCGAAGTTGATATTGCGCCCCAGGCTGGCGTAGCTGGCCATGGTGAAGCGCAGCGCGTCGGCGCCGAAGGCGGGAATGCCCTGCGGAAATTCCTTCTCGGTTTCCTTGCGCACGCGCGGCGCGGTTTCGGGCTTGCGCAGGCCGGTGGTGCGCTTGTCCAGCAAGGCGGGCAGGTCGATGCCGTCGATCAGGTCCACCGGGTCGAGCACGTTGCCCTCGCTCTTGCTCATCTTGTGGCCTTGCGCGTCGCGCACCAGGCCGTGGATGTAGACGTCGCGGAACGGCACCTGGCCGGTGAAATGGGTCGTCATCATGATCATCCGGGCGACCCAGAAGAAGATGATGTCGAAGCCGGTGACGAGCACGGTGGAGGGCAGGAACAGGTCCTGCTCAGGCGTCTTCTGCGGCCAGCCGAGGGTGGAGAAGGGCACCAGGGCCGACGAGTACCAGGTGTCGAGCACGTCCTCGTCGCGCGCCAGCGGGCCTTCGTAGCCGGCCGCCGTGGCGCGCTGACGCGCCTCGTCCTCGCTGCGCGCGACGAAAAGTTCGCCGCCTGTGCCGTACCAGGCCGGGATCTGGTGGCCCCACCAGAGCTGGCGGCTGATGCACCAGTCCTGGATATTGTTCATCCAGTGGTTGTAGGTGTTGACCCATTGCTCGGGCACGAATCGCACCTGGCCGCTGGCCACCGCGGCGATGGCCTTGGCGGCGATGCTGGTGCCCAGCGTGCCGTCTGGGTTCACGCCCGGCTTGTTGACGGCCACGAACCACTGGTCGGTGAGCATCGGCTCCACCACCTGGCCGGTGCGCGCGCAGCGCGGCACCACCAGGCGGTGTTTCTTGGTCTCCACCAGCAGCCCCAGGGCTTCGAGGTCGGCCACCACCTGCTTGCGCGCGACGAAGCGGTCCAGCCCGCGGTATTGCTCGGGCGCGTTGTCGTTGACGGTGGCGTCCAGCGTCAGCACGCCGATCATCGGCAGCCCGTGGCGCTGACCCACGGCATAGTCGTTGACGTCGTGCGCCGGCGTCACCTTGACGACGCCGGTGCCGAATTCGCGGTCCACGTATTCGTCGGCGATGACCGGGATCAGGCGCTCGCACAGCGGCAGGCGCACCTGCTTGCCGATCAAGGCGGTATAGCGCTCGTCGTCCGGGTGCACCATCACCGCCGTGTCGCCCAGCATCGTTTCCGGCCGCGTGGTGGCCACCACCAGGCTGTCGATGCCGCCGGGACCGGAGCTGCCGTCCGCATCCACCAGCGGGTAGCGGATCAGCCACAGGAAGCCGTCTTCCTCTTCGCTCTCCACTTCCAGGTCAGACACCGCCGACTTCAGCGCCGGGTCCCAGCTCACCAGGCGCGTGCCGCGGTAGATCAGGCCTTCGTCGTACAGGCGCACGAAGGTCTCGTTGACGACGGTCGACAAGCCCTCGTCCATGGTGAAATATTCGCGCGACCAGTCCACGCTGTCGCCCAGGCGACGCATCTGGTTGGTGATGGTGGCACCCGAGCTCGCCTTCCAGTCCCACACCTGGGCGACAAAATTCTTGCGCCCCAGGTCATGACGGCTGACGCCCCTTTCCTGCAACTGCCGCTCCACCACGATCTGCGTGGCAATGCCCGCGTGGTCGGTGCCCGGCAGCCACAGCGCATTGAAGCCGCGCATGCGGTGAACGCGCGTCAGCGCATCCATCAGCGTCTGGTTGAAGGCATGCCCCATGTGCAGCGTGCCGGTCACGTTGGGCGGCGGCAGCTGGATCGAAAACGACGGCCGCGCCGGGTCGAGCGTGGGCTGGAAGGCCCCTGCGGCCGCCCACACCGGGCCCCAGCGCGCCTCGATGGCGGCGGGTTCGAAGGACTTGGCAAGATCGGTCATGATGGCGGCGCAAAGGCAGGCTTGGAGGCAGGCGTAAAGACAGGCGTCAAGGCAATGACAGGCGGTGCAGTTCGGCTGCCTGGAGCCGTGTCCACGGGGTGGCGCGGAAAGAGTCGGGATTGTAGGTGGCGACCCCGCGCCAGCCATCGACCGGGAGAGCAGGCATGACAGGGCTTCAGCGCAGCGATCACCGCGCCCGGCGCAGCCTGCGGCGCCTGGCCGCGGCGTTGTCGGCGGCCGGCCTGCTGGCGGCTTGTGGCGGTGGCGGCGGCGCGGGCGGCGAGTCCGTTGCCCCGCCCGCTTCCTGCAGCGTGGCCGACCAGCAGCAATGGCTGGGCAACTACATGAATGACTGGTACTTCTGGTACCGCCTGTCGCCGCACCCCGACGCCGCGGCCTACGCCGACGTGGAAAGCTACTTCGAGGCCCTGCTGTACACCGGCAGCGACCCCGCGTTCCCGGCCGACCGCTGGAGCCGCAGCGAAAGCACCGAGAGCTTCAACCGCTTCTACGGCGAAGGCAGCACGCTGGGCTACGGCGTCTCGGTGGCCGGGCTCGAGGTCACCGGCCAGCCGACGCAGCCGCTTTACGTTCGCCACGTCGAGCCGCTGTCGCCGGCGGCGCTGCAGGGCGTGCAACGCGGCGACGAGGTGCTGGCGATGAACGGCCGCAGCGCCCAGGACCTCATCGCCGCCAACGACTTTTCGGACCTCACGGCCGAAGCGGTCGGCGAGCCGTTGACGCTGGAGCTGCGGCGGGGTGGCGTGCAGCGCACGGTGCTGCTCGCCTCGGCGGTGTTCACGCTCACTCCGGTCAGCGGCACAGCCGTGCTGACCACGGCGGCGGGGCGCAAGCTCGGCTACGTGGCCGTGAAGGACATGATCAGCCAGGCCCTGGCGCCGCTGGAGACGGCGTTCTTGCGCTTCAAGGCCGAAGGCGTGCACGACGTGGTGCTGGACCTGCGCTACAACGGCGGCGGCCTGGTCTCCACCGGGGGCACGCTGGCGTCGTATGTCGCCGGCACCCGGGGCAGCAGCCGCCGCTATGCCACGCTGCTGTACAACGACCAGCGCAGCGACAACAACCAGACCTTTGGATTCTCCACGCTGCCGGCGGCGCTGAACCTGCCGCGCGTCTTCGTGCTGATGGGCCGGCGCACCTGCTCGGCCAGCGAGCAGGTCATCAACGGCCTGCGCGGCGTGGGGGTGGAGGTGGTGGCGATCGGCGAAACCAGCTGCGGCAAGCCGGTGGGGTCGCTGCCCACGAGTGCATGCGACCGCACCTACAGCGTCATCAATTTCGAGAGCGTGAACGACCGCAACGAGGGCCGCTATTTCGACGGCTTCGACGCCACCTGCCCGGTGCCCGAGGACTTCACCGCGGTGC
>JAABPT010000451.1 GCA_011391855.1 Burkholderiales bacterium | reverse complement strand
CAGGCCGCTGGCGGCCAGCGGCAGGGTACTGCCCAGCGCCAGCGGGTGGCGCAGGATGGAATTGAACAGCAGCGCCGGGAAGAGCACGTAATACACCAGCCGCTCGGCGCCGTCCCACACCGGCCGGTTCAGCGGCGTGTGGCGGCAGATCAGCCAGCCCACGACGATGAGCGCGAAGTCGGGCAGCAGCAGGAATGCGTCGGACATGGGCCGCTAGTATCCGGGGCGCATGGCGTCGGCGGCGTGCCGGGCGCGAATGGCGGTGACTGGCGGTGACTGGCGGCGACCGGCAGCGACCGGCAGCGCCCTGCGTGTCGGCCCGGCGGCCGGCTCGGGCGTTGTAGTGCGATCACTCGAAAAGATCCCCATGACCCATCGGTACCCCTCTCGTCGGCAGTGGTTGCTGGCCGCCCTCGTTCTGCCGGGGCTGCCGCGTGCCCAGGGCGCACCGCTGATGGTGGAGGGGCAGCCCTTCGAACGGCAGGCGCTGGTGGCGGGCACGGCCCTGCGGCTCAACGGCACTGGCGTGCGCGCCGTGGCCTGGTTCAAGGGCTACGCAGCCGGTCTATACCTGCCCTCGCGCGCCACCACGGCGGAGCAGGCGCTGGCCCTGCCCGGCCCGAAACGCGTGCAGTTGCGCATGCTGCAGAAGGTGCCGGCGGCGGAATTCGTGAAGGCCTTCAACAAGGGCCTGGTGCGCAATGCGACTGCCGGCGAGGTCGAGCGACTCACCCCGCGCATGGCGCGCTTCCAGGCCCTCATCGAACAGACGGGCCCCGTGCGGCCGGGCGATGTGGTGGACCTCGACCTCGATCCCGCCCAGGGCACGCTCTATGCCTTCAACGGCCAGGCGCAAGGCGAGGCCATTGCCGGCGATGACTTCTATGCCGCGCTGCTGCGTTCCTTCGTCGGCGAGCGGCCCTACGACAACAAGCTCAAGGCGGGCCTGCTGGGTGGCGCCTGAGTCCGGCCGCCGCCGCCCGGCTTCGCTGCCAGCCCCAGCCCAGAATGCGCAAAGCCAGGCCTCGATCGACCGCTTCGTCGACGCGCTGTGGATCGAGGACGGCCTGGCGCCGCTGACGCTGGCCGCCTACAGGCGCGATCTCAGCCTGTATGCCGCCTGGCTGCATAAGGCCGCGTCCAAGGCGCTGGACGAAACCTCCGAAGCCGACTTGCTGGGCTTTGCCGCCCAGCGCCATGCCGCCACGCGCGCCACCACGGCCAACCGGCGGCTCACCGTCTTCAAGCGCTATTTCCGCTGGGCCGTGCGCGAACGCCTGGTGGCGGCCGATCCCACGCTGAAGTTGCTGGCCGCACGCCAGCCGCTGCGTGTGCCCAAGACGCTGAGCGAGGCGCAGGTGGAAGCGCTGCTGGCCGCCCCCGACACCGAAACGCCGCTGGGACTGCGCGACCGCACCATGATCGAACTCATGTACGCCAGCGGCCTGCGCGTGAGCGAGCTGGTGTCGCTCAAGACCGTGCACCTGGGGCTGGACGAAGGCGTGCTGCGCGTCACGGGCAAGGGCTCGCGCGAGCGCCTGGTGCCCTTCGGCGCCGAGGCGCACGAGTGGCTGCGCCGCTACCTGGTCGCGGCCCGCGGCGCGGTGCTGGGCGGGCGCGCCAGCGACGCGCTCTTCGTCACCGTGCGCGGCGCGGCCATGACGCGGCAGATGTTCTGGCGTCTCATCAAGCGCTACGCCCTGGCGGCCGGTGTCAGCGCACCGCTGTCGCCGCACACGCTGCGCCATGCCTTCGCCACCCACCTGCTCAACCACGGCGCCGACCTGCGCGCGGTGCAGATGCTGCTGGGCCATGCCGATATCGGCACGACCACCATCTATACCCACGTGGCGCGCGAACGGCTGCGCCAGTTGCACGCGGCGCACCATCCGCGGGGCTGAGCGGCGGCGCTGGCTTTCGCGCTGCTGCACGGGCGCACCCGCAGACCCGCCGCCTGCCGGCCAACGGTCCGCCCGGCCCTTCTGGCAAGTCTGTCATCCAAGCTTGACCGCCGCCCTGTATGCTGCCGGCCGACCTCGCGTCGCGCGGCCGTCACACGGAGCCTGCCTTCCATGAGCATCGATTCAAGACGTGGCCTGACCCGCAACACCTACACGCTGGTGCTGGCCGGCGGCCGCGGCAGTCGGCTGCGGCAGCTCACCGACCACCGCGCCAAGCCCGCCGTGCCGTTTGCGGGCACGATGCGCATCATCGACTTCACGTTGGGCAACTGCGTCAATTCCGGCCTGCGGCGCATCGGCGTGCTCACGCAGTACAAGGCGCAGCCGCTCATTCGCCACATCGAGCGCAGCTGGGGTTTCCTGGAGGCCAGCCTGGGCGAATTCGTCGACATCGTTCCCGCACAGCAGCAGACCGGCGAGCTTTGGTACAGCGGCACGGCGAACGCGGTGTACCAGAACCTGGATTTGCTGCGCGAGGCGGAGCCGAAATACGTGGTGGTGCTGGCCGGCGACCATGTCTACAAGATGGACTATTCGGTCATGCTGGAGGAGCACATGATGCAGGGCGCGCAGCTCACGGTGGCCTGCCTGGAGGTGCCGTTGGACGACGCCAGCGATTTCGGCGTCATGGCGGTCGACACCGAGCAACGCATCGTGGCCTTCGACGAGAAGCCGGCCCACCCGCGGCCCATGCCCGGCAAACCCGGCCGCGCGCTGGCCAGCATGGGCATCTATGTCTTCGATACCGACTTCCTGTTCGACGAGCTCGAACGTGACGCCCGCGACACGGCTTCCAGCCACGACTTCGGCCGCGACATCATCCCCCGCGTGCTGACTTCGGCGCGGGTCTTTGCGCACCGCTTCGAGGACAGCTGCGTCAACATGGTCGGCGACCGCCCCTACTGGCGCGACGTGGGCACGCTCGACGCCTACTGGGAAGCCAACCTCGACCTCACGCGGGTGGTGCCCGAACTCAACCTGTACGACGAGTCCTGGCCCGTGCTCGGCCGCCAGTCCACGCGGCCGCCGGCGAAATTCGTCTTCGACGATGCCGGGCGGCGCGGCATGGCGGTGGATTCGCTGGTTTCCGGCGGCTGCATCGTCAGCGGCGCCACCATCCGCCGCTCGATCCTCTTCAATGGCGTGCTCGTTGCCGAGGGCAGCCTGGTGGAGGATTCGGTGGTGTTGTCCAACGTGAGCATCGGTCGCGGTGTGGTGCTGCGGCGCACCATCATCGACCGGCGTTGCGTGCTGCCCGACGGTTTCACGGCCGGTGTCGACCCGGTGCAGGACAGTGCGCGCTTTCACGTCACCGAGCGTGGCATCTGCCTCGTCACGCCCGACCTGCTGGGCATGCACTGAACGCGCCTGACCGCGCTGGCGGCGGGCAGTGACGCTTCGCCGCTGCGGGGCTTCGCAGCTCTTGCGCTGGATCAACCCGCACGCGATGGTTTGATCGACGATATCCGGTCATCTTTTTCACTCCCAAAGAGCACTCCATGAGCACGACCCAGAAATTCGTCTACCTGTTCGGCAGTACGCGCACCGACGGCGCGGCCGCCATGAAGAACCTGCTCGGCGGCAAGGGCGCCAACCTGGCCGAGATGTGCCGCCTGGGCATCACCGTGCCCTCGGGTTTCACCATCAGCACCGAGGCCTGCACGGTGTTCACCGAGCAGGGCAAGGAGGCGGCGCTGAAGCTGATCGAGGCCGAGGTGCTGCAGGGCGTGGCCTATATCGAACAGGAGATGGGCAAAAAGTTCGGCAACGCCGCCGACCCGCTGCTGCTGTCGGTGCGCTCAGGCGCGCGCGCCTCCATGCCCGGCATGATGGACACCATCCTCAACCTGGGACTCAACGACGAGGCCGTGGAAGGCCTGGCCACCAAGGCCGGCAACGAACGCTTCGCCTGGGACTCGTACCGCCGCTTCGTGCAGATGTACGGCGACGTGGTGATGGGCTTGAAGCCCGTGTCCAAGGAAGACCACGATCCCTTCGAAGTGATCATCGACATGGTCAAGGAGAAGAAGGGCGTGCAGCTCGACACCGACCTGGACACCCCCGATCTCAAGGAACTGGTGACGCGTTTCAAGGGCCTCATCCGCGCCCGCATCGGCCGTGACTTCCCCACCGACCCCTGGGAGCAGCTCTGGGGCGCCGTGGTGGCGGTGTTCGAAAGCTGGAACAACGACCGCGCCCGCGTCTACCGTGAACTCAACGACATCCCGCAATCCTGGGGCACGGCGGTCAACGTGCAGGCCATGGTCTTTGGCAACCTGGGCGACAGCAGCGCCACCGGCGTGGCCTTTTCGCGCGACGCCGGCACCGGCGAAGACCTGTTCAACGGCGAATTCCTCGTCAACGCGCAGGGCGAAGACGTGGTGGCCGGCATCCGCACGCCGCAGCAGGTGAGCCTGGTGGGTTCTCGGCGCTGGGCGCAGCTGGCGCTGGTGAGCGAGGAAGACCGGCGCAGCAAATACCCTTCGCTGGAAGAGCTGATGCCGCAGATCTACCAGCAGTTGCTGCATGCCGAGACGACGCTGGAGAACCACTTCAAGGACATGCAGGACCTGGAATTCACGATCCAGGAAGGCAAGCTGTGGATGCTGCAGACACGCAACGGCAAGCGCACCGGTGCGGCCATGGTGCGCATCGCCATGGAGATGCTGCAGCAGGGCATGATCGATGAGAAGACCGCGCTGCAGCGCGTCAGTCCCGACCGGCTGAACGACCTGCTGCACCCGATCTTCGACCCCAAGGCGCTGAAGGAGTCCGTGGTCATCGCTCGCGGCCTGCCGGCTTCGCCGGGCGCGGCCACTGGGCAGATCGTCTTCTTCGCCGACGAGGCCGAGGAATGGGCGAAACAAGGGAAGGCGGTGATCCTGGTGCGCCAGGAGACTTCGCCCGAAGACCTGCGAGGCATGAGCGTGGCCAAGGGCATCCTCACCGCGCGCGGCGGCATGACCTCGCACGCGGCCGTGGTGGCGCGCGGCATGGGCAAATGCTGCGTGTCGGGTGCCGGCGCGGTGCATGTCGACTACAAGGCGCGCACCATGACGATCGGCGAGAAGAGCTACGAGGAAGGCGAGTGGCTCTCGCTCAACGGTTCCACCGGCGAGGTCTTCGCCGGCCGCATCGCCACCAAGGACGCCGAACTGAGCGGCGACTTCGGCGCGCTGATGGCGCTGACCGACCGCTACAAGCGGCTCGAGATTCGCGCCAATGCCGATACCCCCGAAGACGCGCGCGTGGCGCGCAATTTCGGCGCCACCGGCATTGGCCTGGCGCGCACCGAGCACATGTTCTTCGAGGGCGAGCGCATCATTGCGGTGCGCGAAATGATCCTGGCCGACGACGAGGCCGGTCGTCGCAAGGCGCTGGCCAAGCTGCTGCCGATCCAGCGCGCCGACTTCGAGGGCCTGTTCCGTGAAATGAGCGGGCTGCCAGTGACGATCCGCCTGCTCGACCCGCCGCTGCACGAATTCGTCCCGCACGACGCCGCCGGGCAGCAGGTGATGGCCACCGAGATGAAGGTCTCGCCGGGCAAGATCCGCATGCGCGTGGAGGACCTGCACGAGTTCAACCCCATGCTCGGCCACCGCGGCTGCCGGCTGGGCATCACCTACCCCGAGATCACCGAGATGCAGGCGCGGGCCATCTTTGAGGCCGGCCTGAACATGCAGGCCAAGGGTGTGGAGGTGAAGGCCGAGATCATGGTGCCGCTGGTGGGTACGGTGCGCGAATTCAACGCCCAGGCGGCGGTGATCCGCGCCACCGCGGCGCAGGTCTTCGCCGAGCGCGGCGAGACGCTGCACTACATGCTGGGCACCATGATCGAGACGCCGCGCGCCGCGCTGGTGGCCGAAAGCATCGGCAAGCAGGCCGAATTCTTCAGCTTCGGCACCAACGATCTGACGCAGATGACGATGGGCTTTTCGCGCGACGACGCCGGCAAGTTTCTGCCCGACTATATGAAGAAGGGCATCTACGAACACGACCCCTTCCGCTCCATCGACCAGAAGGGCGTGGGCCTGCTCGTGGCGATGGCGGTGGAGAAGGGGCGTTCGGTGCGGCCCGACATCGAGGTCGGCGTGTGCGGCGAACATGGCGGCGACCCGGCCTCGGTGATGTTTTTCCACCGCGTGGGGCTGGACTATGTGAGTTGCTCGCCGTTCCGGGTGCCCATTGCCCGGCTGGCGGCGGCGCAGGCGGCGGTGGACGCGGCGGGCTGAAGCGGCTTCAACGTGGTCTGAAAGCGGCCATAGGGCAGGCCCGCCGCGGCGGGTGATGACGATGTCGCGGCGAGGGGCCCCATGGTTGCAGTGAAACGGATCGGAGTACTCACCAGCGGCGGCGACGCGCCCGGCATGAATGCCGCAGTGCGCGCCGTGGTGCGCACCGGCCTGCGCCGGGGTGCCGAGGTGTGGGCCGTGACCGAGGGCTACAAGGGCATGGTCGAAGGCGGCGACGCCATCCGACCCTTGTCCTGGGACGCAGTGGGCGGCATCCTGCAGCTCGGCGGCACGGTCATCGGCACGGCGCGCTGCCCGGAATTTCGCGAACGCGAGGGCCGGCGTCGGGCAGCGGCTAACCTGGTCGCGGCGGGCATCGACAGTCTGGTAGTGATCGGCGGCGACGGCAGCCTCACCGGCGCCAGCCTGTTCCGCCAGGAATGGCCCGAACTGCTGACCGAATTGGTGGCGGCGGGAGCGATCACGCCCGAACAGGCAGCGACGCACCCGGCGCTGAAAATCGTGGGTCTGGTCGGGTCGATCGACAACGACATGGTCGGCACCGACATGACGATCGGCGCCGACACTGCGTTGCACCGCATCACGCAGGCGCTGGACGACCTGGCCAGCACGGCGGCTTCGCACCAGCGCTCGTTCGTGGTCGAAGTCATGGGCCGCCACTGCGGCTACCTGGCGCTGCGCGGCGCCATTGCCGGCGGTGCCGACTGGGTGTTCATTCCCGAGTCCCCGCCCGAAGAGGGTTGGGAAGAGCAAATGTGCGCGGAGCTGAAGCTGGGCCGCCAGACCGGCCGCCGCGACAGCATCGTCATCGTCGCCGAGGGCGCCATCGACCGCCAAGGCAAGCCCATCAAGTCGGACTACGTACGCGACGTGCTGGAGCAACGGTTGGGCGAGGACACCCGCGTCACCGTGCTCGGTCATGTGCAGCGCGGCGGCTCGCCCAGCGCCTTCGACCGCTGCATGAGCACCTTGCTCGGCCACGCCGCCGTCGACGAACTGCTGCAGGCCGGCGCCGCCAGCGAACCGGTGCTGATGGGCTTTCACAATAACCGCGTCACGCGTGTGCCGCTCATGCCCGCGGTGGAGCAGACCCGCGCCGTGGCCGCCGCGCTGTCCGCGCGCGACTTCGACCGCGCCATCCAGTTGCGCAGCCCCAGCTTCCAGGAAACCCGCAATTCGCTGGCCACGCTGATGCGGGCCCGGCCAGGTGTGGTCGAGGCTTCGCCGCGGCCCTTGCGCATGGCGCTGGTGCATGCCGGCGGCACGGCGCCGGGCATGAATACGGCGGCGCGCGTGGCCGTGCGCACGCTGCTGGACCGCGGGCACCATGTGTTCGGTGTGCAATTCGGCATGGAGGGCTTCCTGGAGCGCAAGATCGTCCAGATGGACTGGCCCTCGGTGAGCGGCTGGGCAAGCCGGGGCGGGGCGGAACTCGGCACCACGCGGCGCATCCTGCAGCGCAAGGACCTCCACGCCATCGCACGCACGATCGAGGACTTCGGCTTCGACGGCCTGCTCATGATCGGCGGCTACGCGGGCTACGAGGAAGTGCACCGCATGTTCGAGGAGCGCGCCAATTTCCCGGCCTTCAACCTGCCCATGCTGTGCCTGCCCTGCAGCATCGACAACAACCTGCCGGGCTCCGAGATCAGCGTCGGCGCCGACAGCGCGTTGAACGCCATCGTGCAGGCGGTCGACAAGATCAAGCAGTCGGCCGCCGACGAGCGCTGCTTCGTGGTCGAGGTGATGGGCCGCTACTGCGGCTACCTGGCGCTGATGGGCGGGCTGGCCACCGGCGCCGAGCATGTCTTCCTGCACGAGGAAGGCATCACGCTGGACAAGCTGCGCGGTCTGATCTACCGCATGTCGGCCAGCTTCGCGGCCGGCAAGCGCCTGAATCTCGTGCTGCGCAACGAGCGCGCCAACGAGGTCTACACCACCGGATTCATCACCGAGCTCTTCGCCGAGGAAGGGCACGGCCGCTTCAGCGTGCGCCAGGCGATCCTGGGCCACTTGCAGCAAGGCTGCGATCCCTCGCCCTTCGACCGCAACCTGGCCACGCGGCTCGTCACGCATTGCATCGACCGGCTCATTGCGCAGGTGGTGGCGGCCGAGAGCGAGGCCGGCTTCATCGGCGTGGCCGAAGGCCGGGTGCAGTTCACGGGCTTCGAGGACTTCACTCGCCTGGTGGACGCGGCGCACCATCGGCCGAAGCGGCAATGGTGGCTGGGCCTGCGCGACATCGTCGACCTGCTCGCCAGCCCCGAAAGCCGCGCCTGATGCCGCCACCGCGCCGGCTGCCGTCCGCCGCGGCGGTGCAGCATATATTCCCGTGCGTCTTGTGCAGGCGCGGCCACGGAGCGGCAGCATGACCTTGCGACCCGAATTGCTCGAACAACTGCGGCGCAGGCGGCGCGAAATTGCCGCTGGCGGTGGCGCCGACAAGATCGGGCAGCGTCAGGCCCAGGGCCTGCTGTCGGCACGCGAGCGTCTGGACGCGTTGTTCCAACCCGGCACCTTCCAGGAAATCGGCATGCACGTGCGCCACAACGCGCGGCATTTCGGCCTGGACAAGAAGGACTTCCCGGCCGACGGCGTGGTCACTGGCACCGGCTACGTGGCCGGCGAACTGGTGGCGGCTTACAGCCAGGACTTCACGGTGAATGCCGGCACGCTGGGCAAGGCGCATGCGCAGAAGATCGTCACGCTGATGCAGTACGCGCTGAAGAACGGCACGCCCATCGTTTCCATGCAGGACTCCGGCGGCGCGCGCATCCAGGAAGCGGTGGACGCGCTGTCGGGCTACGGCGGCGTTTTCTATCACAACGTGCTGGCGTCGGGCGTGGTGCCGCAGATTGCGCTCGTGCTCGGGCCCTGCGCGGGGGGCGCGGCATATTCGCCGGCACTGAACGACTTCATCATCATGACGCGCCACAACGCGCACATGTTCATCACCGGGCCCGAGGTCATCAAGGCCGTGACCGGACGCACGACGACGATGGCCGAGGTGGGCAGCACCGAGATGCACGCCACCGTGAGCGGCAACGTGCACTTCATCGCCGAGGACGATCAACATGCAGTGCAGATCGCCGCGGCGCTGCTGTCCTACCTGCCCTCGAACAACACCGAGGACCCGCCGCACCGGCTGAGCGACCAGATCGTGCTCGACTCCGACCTGGCGATGAACGCGCTGGTGCCGGCGAGTTCCGCCGACCCGATGGATGTGCGCGGCATCATCCGCCGCCTGGTCGACGGCGGTGAACTGCTCGAGGTGCATGCCGGCTGGGCGCGCAACATCATCGTCGGGCTGGCGCGCATCGAAGGCATGGTGGTGGGCCTGGTGGCCAACCAGCCCACCGAACTGGCCGGGGCGCTGGACATCAATGCCTCGGACAAGGCAGCGCGCTTCATCCGCTTCTGCAACGCCTTCAACGTGCCGCTGGTGACGCTGGTGGACGTGCCGGGCTTCCTGCCCGGCGTGGAGCAGGAGCGCGGCGGCATCATCCGCCATGGCGCCAAGCTGCTGTTTGCCTATGCCTCGTGCACCACGCCCAAGATCACCGTCATCCTGCGCAAGGCCTACGGCGGCTCGTACCTGGCCATGTGCAGCCAGGAACTGGGCGCCGACTTCGTCTACGCCTGGCCCAATGCCGAGATCGCGGTGATGGGCGCGCAAGGCGCGGTGAGCCTGCTCTACCGCAAGGAATTGCAGGAGGCTCCTGACCGCAAGGCGAAGGCCGATGAGCTGATCGCGCAATACCGGGAGGAATTCGCCTCGCCGTACCTGTCGGCTTCGCGCGGCTACATCACCGACGTCATCGAGCCGGCCGAGACCCGCGGCGTGGTCGCCTTGTCGCTGCGCAAGACCTTGCGCAAGCGCGAACTGCGGCCGGCCAAGAAGCACGGCAACGTGCCGCTGTAGGGCCGGGTCGACATGCTGCCGTCGTTGCCACCGGGTTTCTAGGAAATGAGCGCCGCGCTGCTGAAGGTGCTGTGGATCTACGGCCTGGCCGCGGCGGTGTCGATGCTGATCGCCGGCGTCATCAAGGGCATGGTGAAGCTGTTGAACCTGGCCGACCGCGCCGCAGCACCAGCCCCGGCGCCGTCGGTGGCGCTGCCCGGGCCGGTGCTGCAGCCGGTGCCGCCCGAGCACGTGGCGGCCATCGCGGCGGCGGTGCATGCCACCCTCGGCGCGCACCGAATCGTGCAGATCGACGATACCCGCGGCGGCACCGGTTGGCGCGCCGAAGGCCGCATCGCGCAACACCGCAAGCTGGCGCCGCAGATGCGCGGCAGCCGGCGCTGAACACCCAAGGAAGCCACGGCCATGGAACGAAAGCTGCGTATCACCGTCGACGGGCGGGTCTACGACGTCACCGTGGAGGACCTCAGCGACACCGGCAGCCTCATCTACCCGGCGCGCAACAGCATGACGATCCCGGCCGCACCAGCGGCCGAGGCGGCCGCACCCGGGCCGGCGCAGGCGGCCAGCACTGCCGCGGCCAGCGCCGGACCCGGCGACGTGGTGGCCACGCTCGGCGGCGTCGTCGAGTCGGTGGCCGTGGCGGTAGGGCAGGCGGTGCGGCAGGGCCAGACCGTGGTCGTGCTGGAGGCGATGAAGATGAACAGCCCCATGGTCGCGCCGCGCGACGGCACGGTGACGAGCCTGACGGTGAAGGCCGGCGACGCGGTCGAGGCCGGGCGCGTGCTGGCCACCATCGCCTGACGCCGCGCGTCGTGGAAAGCCTGCGGCTGCTCGACCTGTTCCAGGGCATCGCCACGCTGGCGGTGGCCGAACCGCTGGTCTTCTGGGGCCGCATCGGGCTGATGCTGCTGGGTTTCCTGCTCATCTACCTGGGCCGCAAGGGCGTGCTGGAAGCGCTGCTGATGATCCCCATGGGCTTCGGCATGGCCACGGTGAACGCGTCCGTGATGTTTCTCGACGGCAACCGCGTCGGCACACTGTTCGTCGACCCCCTGGTCACCGGCACCGAGGCCACCATGGCGGTGCTGCAGATCGACTGGCTGCAGCCGATCTACACCTTCATGTTCAGCAACGGGCTGATTGCGGTGCTGGTGTTCCTGGGCATCGGCGTGCTGCTCGACGTGGGCTTCGTCATGGCGCGGCCGTTCCAGAGCATGTTGCTCGCGCTCTTTGCCGAACTGGGCACGGTGGCCACCTTCCCCATTGCGGTGGCGCTGGGCATGACCGAGCGCGAGGCCGCCTCTGTGGCCATGATCGGCAGCGCCGACGGCCCGATGGTGTTGTTCACTTCGCTGGTGCTGGCCAAGGACTTGTTCGTGCCCATCACCGTGGTCGGCTACCTCTACCTGGGGCTCACCTATGGCGGCTACCCGTACCTGATCAAGCTGCTGATTCCCGAGCGATTGCGCGGCATTCCGATGCCGGTGGAGGAAGGGCGCAAGATCACCGCAGGGCAGAAGATGGCCTTTGCCGTCGTCGCCTGCACCTTGCTTTCGCTGCTGTTTCCGGTGGCCGCGCCGCTGTTCATGGCGCTGTTCCTGGGCGTGGTGGTGCGCGAGAGCGGACTCATCGAATTCCAGAACCTGCTAACGGGGCCGGTGCTGTACGGCGCCACCTTCTTCCTGGGGCTGACGCTGGGCATCCTGTGCGAGGCCAGCACCATCTTGAGCCCGGTGGTGCTGAAGCTGCTGCTGCTGGGCATCGTGGCGCTCACGTTGTCGGCGGTCGGCGGTATCGCTGGCGGCTACGTGCTCTATTTCTGGTCGGGCCGCAAGTTCAACCCGATGATCGGAGTGGCCGGCGTCAGCTGCATTCCCACCACGGCCAAGTTGGTGCAGAAGATGGCCACCCAGGCCAATCCGGGCGCGATGATCCTGCCGCACGCCCTGGGCGCCAGCATCAGCGGCGTCATCACCAGCGCCATCCTCGCTGGCATCTACGTGGCCGTGCTGCGCTGACGCACGACATGTCCCTACGGGTAGGGCCCGGCGTCATCCACTGCCTAGGGGTTGCCAACGTCCACCAGAGGGCCTAGAACGCTGCCCGTGTGTGTTCACCCGAGGAGAGACTTCATGCGTCGACTGTTGAACTGGCGCTCGTGCGTGGCCGCCGGCGTCTTGGCTGCTCTGGCGGCTTGCGGTGGCGGCGAAATCGTGGCCGTGCTCGGCTTCATCGGCTCGGCCGGGGGCAGCTGGTTGCAGGACGACAAGCCTGGCGAAGGGTCGGGCGAAGTCGGGCTGCAATTGCGCAGCAATTGCGGCGCTGGCGCCGACGACTGCTTCATCAATATCCAGCCCGCCGGCGGCAGCCAGAGCCTTTATGGCGATGCCTTCGACGTCACCTTCACCAGCAACCTGCCGGGTTGCGCGACCAGCGGCACGGGCCGCGCCAGCGCAACGCGGCTGACGCTCACGGGTTGCTTCAACGGCGACTACGTGACCATCAACCAGGCGCTGTCGGACGACCGGGCGAAGCGCATGTTCTTCAATTTCACGCCCGACCTGGCACAGGGTGTCTGGGTCGAGATCCAGGCCGCGCAGCGCCGCTTTGCCTTCATCAGCAACGGCCAGGGCTGCGAACTGGCCAGTCCGACGGCCAAGTTGGTGACGGTGGCCCTGAGTCCGGCAGATATCCGCAACCCGGCCGGACCGTTCGAGACCACGATTGCATCGTTCACCATTGCTGGCGATGGCGCTGCCTGGCAGGGGCGCTTCATCGGTGTTTCGGGCATGCGCCTGACGCGCGGCTACGAGGTGCTCGAACTCGAACGGCGTCAGGGCAGCGCGAACTGCCCGCCCTGATCACCGCAGCGGCGGAAAGAAGCGCTGGCGCTCGAGCCGGACGCGCCGCGGCTCGGTGCCCGCACGCGAGAAGTCGAATGCCGCCGCGCTGCGCCCGGCCAGGGCCTGCCAGGCGTCGACAGCGGTCCAGCCGCTGGTGCTGCGGCCGTCGATCGCCGTCACGGCGTCGGCCGCCAGGACGCCGGCCACCGCAGCCGGGCTGCCGTCGATCACGGCACTGACGGCCAGGCCGGCGCCGCCGGGTGTGCCCAGGGCCATGCCGAAGCCACCGGGCAGCGGCGGCGGATCGGGCAGGCCGGGCAGTTCGACCACCAGCCTCGCGCCGGTGGCGTCCAGCGTGACGGCGCCGGCCTCGA
>JAABPT010000450.1 GCA_011391855.1 Burkholderiales bacterium | reverse complement strand
ACGGAGTACTGGGCCGGCTTCTCGCTCGGCCTCGTGTTCGTGCCCAACCCGGCCGACATGCCGTCGCTGCTGGGCGCCAAGCTGACCCGCTTCGGCGCCGTGCTGAACGTCAGCGGCCGGGCCAAGGCGGGCGACCTCGGCCTGCCGGCCTGACGTCTCGACCGTGGACCTGACCGCCAGCGTGACCTTCGAGGTCGCGGGTGAGTTCGACTGGACCTGGCTCGCACAGCGCATCGCGCTGCCGGCGCAGTTCCCGTTGCCTCCGCCCGCCGGGCGGGTACCGTTGCACCTGGCCGCGGCGCTGGCTGCCGACGGCACCGCCCGCCTCGATCTGCGCATCGACTACGTGCAGCTCGCACCGCCAACGCTGTTCGGTGGCCTCGTGTCGATCGGCCCACGGGTGCGGCTCGAGCTGTCGGTGCAGTACGACAACGAGGCCGAGCTGACGGCGGCGTGCCAGGCCTGGGACGCACCGACCCCGGGCACGCGGCTGACGGGTGAACTGCGGGTCGGCGTCGCGCTGCGGTTCGCCCCGATGCCCACCGGCATGCCGATGCGGCTGCGCACCGGCGACGCAGACGGCTGGATTACCGTCGACCTGACGATCGCCGCCGGCAGTGCCGGCGACACGGTGGCGCTGCGCGCCGCGTCGCTCGGCGAGGTCGACCTGCACCTGCCCGCACTGCCGCTGGCGCAGGCCCCACTGCGTGCCGCGCTCGACCTCGTTGCGGGCACCCTGACGCGCGACGGCCAGGGCTGGAGCGGCGCCCTCGAACTGGAAGGTCGCTGCCTGCTCGCACCGCGGATCGAAGCCGGCGAGGTGGCGCTGCTCGGTCTGCTCGCGCCGCTGCTCGAAGGCGTTTCGTTGTCCGGCGCGCTCGGCGGCCGGCTCGAGCTGTCGACCACGCCGCGGCTGACGCTGTGGTCGACGTTCGACGACACCGGGGCCAGCGTCGACATACTCGGCCTGCTCGCCGAACTCGGCCGCAACCTGACCGGCGCCACGCCGTTGCCCGCGCTCGACGCCGACCTGCGAGCGCACTCCACGCTCGGCTTCGCGTTGCGCGGTGTCGCCTTGCGCATCGACGCTGCTGACCCGGCGTTCGCGATCGATCTCGGCGCCCGCTTCGGCGGCGTCGAGCTGCCGGCGCACGTCGAGATTTCGACCGCCGTGGTCCGCGCCGGGCTCGGCACCTCGTCGCTCGCCGCCGCCGGGGTGCCGCTCGAGCTGCCGTTGCGTGTGCCGCACGTCACCGCGGCCGACCTCGGCTACGGCGGCGGCGTGGCCGCGGCCCGCGCCCGTGCGGACAACCCGCCACCGGACCAGTGGATCTGGCAGCGCGTGTCTGCGTCGCGGCGTGGCGACTACGACGCCCACGTGCAGCTGATGGTCGACGCCGTCGAGGCACTGACCGGCGCCGCCTCCGGGGGCACCGGCAGCGTGGCCGCGCGTCGCCACGCCGACCGCTGGGAACTGCTGGCGCGACCCGGCACATCGCAACCCGACCCGGACCTGCCCGTCGTGCTGGGTGTCGCCGCAGTCCAGGCCGAGCACGCCGGCGCCTGGCGCGCTACCGGAGATCTCGCGCTGGCCGCGCGCATCGACGGCCGCTGGCAGGTGCTGATCGCCGCGCCGCGGCTTCGCTTCGTCGACTTCCGCATCGAGTTCGACCTGCGCAACCCGCGGCGCAGCTCGATCGGCGGCACGGTGGCCTTCGCCTTCACCGATGGCGCGGCGCAGGAACAGGTGATCGAGGCACAGGCCGAGCTCTCGGCCGACGCGATCTTCTTCTCGGTGCGGCAGCTGTCGGCGGCACCGATTCGCCTTGGCCAGATCGAGTTGCGCATCGCGCGGCTGCTGTTCGGCTTCGGCTACACGAAGCGCTCGCTGGCGGTGGCGTTCGCCGGCGAGCTCGAACTACCCGAGGCCCTCGTCGACGCGCTCGACAGCTCTGGCGCCGTCGGGGTCGGCGTGCGCGTGCCGCAGCGCACGTCGCTGGACTTCCAGTTCGAGGTCATGCCGCTGTACGTCGGCAAGGCCGTGATCCCGATCCCGATGTTCCAATTCGACTGGGACGGGCGGCAGCGGCAATCACAGGCGCTGCGCGACACGCGGCTGTGCGAGCCGTACTGGGACGGCCTGCAGTTGATCGTCGACGGCGTCGCGCGCATCGGGCTCAAGCGCCTGAGCTTCAGCCCCCTGCTCGCCTTCTTCGCCTGCGCCAATTCGGACTTCGATGGCGACCTTGCGCTCGGCAACGCCGACACCGGCTTGACGATCGTCGCCGACAACCTGTTCTGGCCCTACGGTCTGGACAGCGGCGCCGCTGTCACGCTGGCGCCGTTGCACGTCGTCCCCTACGGCGACAACTTCTGCGTCGGTATTCGCGCCGCAGGCTTCCGCCTGAACTTCAACCTGCAGCGGCCGGTGCCGACGTTCTCGCCGCTGGCGCTGTTCGAGGTGATCGCACTCGTGACCGACCTCGAGCACTACCAGGTCGCTGCACGCGGGCCGCTCGCCGACAGCGTGCGCATTTCGCTGACCGACGCGTGGTTCGTGCTGCCGGGCCCGGTGCGACGTCTCTTTCCCGGTGTCGACGGCGTGCAGGGCAAGGTCTTCGAGAAGACGATCAACCTTGCCGACTACATCCGTCTGCTGCAGGGGGCGATCGCCGTCTCGCGGCAGCTGGTGAAGGCGGCGTTGCAGGCCGGCGACGACGCCGCCGCCGTCGCCGAGCGCCTGCAGCAGGCCGCGACCGCGCTGCAGGACGGCGGCGTGACGGCCGTGATGGCCGACCTGCTGGCCGCCCTGCCGGCTGAACTGCGCGCCACCCGTCTCGACGCCAGCTTCGCCGGCTTCGAGGGCCACGCCGTGCTCGTGCTGACCGACACCGCGGGCGCGCGCGCCGAACTGGCTGCGCGCGCCGACCCCGCATCGCCGTTCCACGCGCCGGCGTTCGAGGGCTTCGGCGCCGACGACCTCGATGCCGTCGCCTGGCCCGGCCGCAGCGGCGCGCTGGTTGCCGACGACGTGACGCCGACACTCGCGGTGGCGATCCGCGACGGGCTGGGCACCACCGGCAAGGCGCTGAGCAGCGGGCTCGCCAGCGACCTGCGCGCCGAGCTCAAGCGCTGGAACGGCACGCTGCTGCCAGCGCCCCTGCGCGAACGCATGGCGCGCGAACTCAACGGCGTGCTGGCGGGAGCAGGCAGCGGCAGGACGCTGGTGCCACGCACACGGGCGCGCCAGCTGCCGCTGCCCGAGACCGCCGCCAGGCTCGCCGAACGCAGCACCGCGCATCCTCTGGCCGCATGGGAACTCACGCACCTCAACCGCGCCGTGATGGACACGACCTTGCCGGGGCCGCGCACGACGGTGGCGGTGATCGCGGGTGCGAGACTGCGTGTGGCGGGCACCGCGGGGGTCGGCTTCCTCGGTGGCATCGCCGCCGACGGGCGGTTTGCCTTCGTCAGCGCGGCACAGCTGCCCAAGTTCGAATTGGCGGTCGCCGGCATTGCCGTGCGGCTGCCGATCACCGTCGCCGGCCGCTTGCGACTCGACGGCCGCGCTGGCCCGCTCGGCGTGGAGGGTGAGGCGCGTGCCGAGGTGTCGGCCATCTGGGAGCCGGTGCCGGGGCTGGTGCGCGTGACGCTGGGCCAGGCCAAGTCGCCGGCCACGCTGGTGCTCACCGGTGACGGCCACTTTCGCGTTGCAGGTGACGGCGCCCTTGCCGTGCGCGGCGACCTGCTGCGCGTCGATGCGCGCTTCGACGTCACCGACACCCATGCGTGGCTCGAAGGCCGGCTGAAGCACACCCTGGGCACGCTGGCGTCGTTCGACCTCGGGCTCGCAGGCACGATCGGGCCCGGCGACCGACTGGCGCTGCAAGGCGCCGGCGAGGTCAAGCTGCTGGGCATGCCGCTGGCCGAGGTCGAAGTTGCGCTCGATGCGCGCCGTCTCGCCGTGGCCGGCCGCCTGATCGTCGACCAGTGGGCGCCGCCCGGCATCGCGGCCGCGCCGGTCGCCATCGAGGCCCGCCTGGCGGGCGCGCTCGACCTGCAGACCGCGCCGCCGGACCTGCGGCTCGATGGCAGCGGCCGCGTCGCGCTGTTCGGCGCCGAACTGGCCCGCGCCCGCGTCGGCGTCGAACGCCGCACGGCGAAGCGCACGGGCCGCACCCATCAGCCCTGGCTGGCCATTTGGTTCGAGGGCACGCTGCGTTGGCATGACCGCGACTGGCTTGGCGCGCGCGTCGAACTCGACGATCGCACGGCAGTGCTGCGCGGCCGCAGTGCGCTGCATTTCGAGCTCAAGCCGCCGGGTAGCCAGACCACGCTGATGCTGACGCTGAACTTCGACGCAGCGGTCACGCTCGGGCTGCCGGCCGGCACGCTCAGCGGCCTTTCGCTGCGTGGTGAGTGGTGGCTCGGACTGCAGCGCGGCCACGGCAGCGGCGCGCTGCGAGTGCCGATCGCCGTCGGTCAGGTGCCCACGCTGTCGGCGGGCGACCTGCCGCGTCTGCTGCTGGCGGTGCCCGAGTTGCTGCTGCCGCGCCTGGATGGCTTCGACGAGTGGCCGTTGCCGACGCTGAAGGTCACCGAGGAGCTGGAGTTCTCGGTTCCGGGCTCGGTGCAACTGCCGGCGCTGGAGGGCATCTGGGAAAGCCTGACCGGCATCGCGCGCGCCGTCTTCATGGGCACACGCTACACGGGCTTCGAAGACGACGCCGCGCCAGTCGTCGACCTCGGCGGCAAGACGACGTTCAAGCTGCCCCAGAAGCTCGAGATCAGCTGGCCGAGCGCCGAGCTGCCGAACCTGTTCGAACGTTTCGACGGCTTCGCGCTCGTGCTCGACTGGGACGACGACAGCAAACAGCTCGTGCTGCGCGCCGGCAAGCTGCCGCCGGCGCCACGCATCGAAGTCGAGTTCGACCCCAACGGTGTCGAACTCGGCTCCGAGTTCATCGCCTTCGTCAACGACACCGCCGAGATGATCAGTCTCGCTGGCTGGGCCGTGCAGGACGGTGCCGACCGAGCGCGCCGCTACGTGTTCCCCGACGTCACGCTCGCGCCCGGCCAGCGGCTGACGCTGTGGTCGCACGAAGGGCCGGACGATGCGACCAACCTCCACTGGGGACGCCAGCAGGCGGTGTGGAACAACGAAGGCGACGTCGCCACGCTGTTCGACGAGCGCGGCATCGCCCGCGCACGGCTCGCGTTTGGGCCGACGCCGGTGGCGAAGGGCGGCGGACGCTCGCTGTAGTCGTCAGCGGCAAGCAGGCTCGCCATCTGACGCGGCCGAACGACTGACCTCTCTCTGGACTCCCCTACCTCGAAGAACAGAATCGGACCCGACGATTCCGCTGGCAACAACACATGCCACCACCGTTCACGACGATGGGCGAACCAGTCGAAGCACTGTCCTGCTCCGGAATGCCCAGCGCTCTGGGCGTACCCAGGTAGCGGCCGATGAAGGCAGACAAGGATCGAGCGATTGCGGTCCGTGGATGGCGCGACAGCGCAATTGCCTGCAAGCGCGTATCATGGCAAGTATTCAATGACTTACCACTAGACCTGACGACCCACTTACCATGCAAACCAGACTGCCCACCGAGGAGCGCCAGGCCGAGATCGTCGCGGCCGCGTTGAAGCTGGCGCGGGACATCAGTCCGGTGTCCATCACCACCAGCGACATTGCCACCGCCGTCGGGGTCTCCCAGGGCGCCGTGTTCAAGCACTTCCCCACCAAGGACGCCATCTGGCTGGCGGCGATGAAATGGGTGCGCGAGCGGATGCTGGCGAAGCTGGACGAAGCAGTGCAGGCTCAGACCTCCGCAGTTCAGGCGCTCGAAGCGGTGTTCCGTGCCCATGTGGCTTTCGTATTCGCGCACCCCGGCGCGCCCCGACTCATCTTCCACGAGTTGCAGCAACCCGCCGATTCCCTGGTCAAGCAGGAAGTCCGGGCGCTGCTGCAAAGCTACCGCCAACTTCTGCTGGGTCAGTTCAAGGCCGGCGTGAAGGCCGGCGAGTTGCCGGCCGGGCTCGACCCCGAAGCCGCCGCCACGCTCTTCGTCGGCATCGTCCAGGGCCTCGTGATGCAGGCGATGTTGACAGGCAAGCCCGCGGCGATGAAAGCGCAGGGGGAGAGCGTGTTCGGCATCTACCTTCGCGGCATCCAGGCGGCGCCATGACGATCTCCTCGAAGGGGTTGCGCCGGCTCGGCCTGGGTCTGCTGGGGGTGCTGCTGATCGTGGCACTGGTCTATGTGGTCATGCGCTCCGGTCCCCTGGCGCCCACCCGCGTGACGGTGACCCAGGCCACCGTCGGCACGCTGTCGCCGTCGCTGTTCGGCATCGGCACGGTCGAGGCGCGCCGTGCGTACCTGATCGGTCCCACCGCCGCCGGCCGGGTCAGCAAGGTGCTGGTCGATGTCGGCGACACGGTCCAGACCGGGCAGCTGCTGGCCGAGATGGACCCGGTCGATCTCGACGAGCGCGCCGCGGCACTGGAGGCATCGATCGCACGCGCTGGCAGCGTCATCGCTGCAGCGCAAGCGCAGCGCCGCGACGCCCAGGCCAGAGGTGAACTGGCGGCCATCACCGCGCGCCGCTACGTCGAACTGGGTGCGCAGAACTTCATGAGCGCCGGCGCCGTCGAGGCCAAGCAGCAGGAGCAGGCTTCCGCCGCTGCGGCCGTGGCCGCTGCCGAGGCGAACCTGGCCGCCACGCGCCAGGACAGCCAACGCCTGGCGGCCGAGCGCGCGGGCCTGCGGCAGCAGCGTGACAACGTGCGCTTGCTGGCGCCCGCCGACGGCGTGGTCATCAGCCGCGACGCCGAGACCGGGTCCACCGTGGTGGCGGGGCAAGCCGTGCTGCGGCTCATTCAGCCTGCGTCCTTGTGGATTCGGGTGCGGCTGGACCAAGGCCGCTCGGCCGGCCTGGTCGAAGGGCTGCCCGCCTCGATCGTGCTGCGCTCGAATCCGGGGGCACGCTTGTCCGGCAAGGTGGCACGGGTGGAGGCCACCAGCGACAGCATCACCGAGGAGCGGGTGGCCCTGGTGTCCCTGGATACGCTGCCCGCCAACCTGTCCACCGGCGAACTCGCCGAGGTCACGCTAATGCTGCCCGCCACGGCTGCGGCCGTGTTGCTGCCCAACCCCGCGGTTCAACGCCAGGCCGAACAGGTCGGCGTATGGCGAGTCGAAGGCGGCGAGCCCAGGTTCGTGCCGGTACGCATCGGGCAGTCCAGCCTCGACGGCCAGGTGCAGGTGCTCGAAGGCCTCAAAGCCGGTGACGAGGTGGTGGTCTACAGCGAAAAGTCACTCACGGCCGGCAGCCGCATCAAGGTCGTCGACAAGCTCGCGGGCAGCGCGCCATGATCAGCCTGGCCGGCCGCGACATTCTGCATTCCTGGGGGAAATTCGTGCTCACCGGCGTCGGCCTGGGGCTGCTGATCGGCGTCACGCTGACGATGGCCGGTGTCTACCGCGGCATGATCGACGACGCGAGCGCCTTGCTCGACAACAGCGGCGCGGATCTCTGGGTGGTGCAGCAGGACACGCAGGGGCCCTACGCGGAATCATCCAGCCTGCGCGACGACGTGGTGCGCAGCGTGCTCGGCCTGCCGGGCGTGGCGCGCGCTGCCAACGTCACTTACCTGACGATGCAGGTGCGCGCAGGCGGAGAACAAGACGCCGGCCGCGCCAGCGGTGACGGTCGAGAGGTTCGCGCCATGATCGTCGGCTTTGAACCCGGCCAGCCCGGCCAACCAGGTTCACCCGGCTACCTGGTGGCTGGCCGCCACATCACGCGCAGCCACTACGAGGCCGTGGTCGACGTGCGCACCGGCTTCACGCTGGGCCAGCGCATCCGCATCCGGCGCCACGACTACACGGTGGTCGGCCTGACCCAGCGCATGGTCTCGTCCGGCGGCGACCCGATGGTCTTCATCCCGCTGAAGGACGCTCAGGAAGCGCAGTTCCTGAAGGACAACGACGCCATCCTGAACGACCGCGCCCGCACGGCCGCCAACCCGGCCCTGAACCGGCCGGGGGTGCCAGGGTTGCTGGAGGCGATCCAGGCGTCGCAGGCCGCCAATCACAACGTCAACGCCGTGCTCGTGCAGGTGCAGCCCGGCGTGCCGGCCGAAAGCGTGGCCGAACCGATCCGGCGCTGGAAGCACCTGGAGGCCTACACCCGCGAGCAGATGGAAGAGATCCTGATCGCCAAGCTGATCGCCACCTCGGCCAAGCAGATCGGCATGTTCCTGGTGATCCTGGCCATCGTCAGCGCAGCCATCGTCGCCTTCATCATCTACACCATGACGCTGGGCAAGATCCGCGAGATCGCGGTGCTCAAGCTCATCGGCACGCGCAACCGCACCATCGCCGGCATGATCCTGCAGCAGGCGCTGGGGTTGGGCCTGATCGGCTTTCTCGTGGGCAAGGTGTCCGCCACCCTCTGGGCGCCCATCTTCCCGAAATACGTGCTGCTGGAAGTGAACGACGCGCTGCTCGGGCTGGTCGCGGTGATGGTGATCTGCGCGCTGGCCAGCACGCTGGCGATCCGCGCGGCGCTGAGTGTCGATCCGGCTGCGGCCATCGGCGGCTGAGGGAAATCGACATGCCTGAAGCCGGCATCCGCATCGAAGGCCTGCGCAAGCGCTACGGCGAAGGCGACACGGCGGTCGACGCGTTGAAGGACGTCAATATGGTCGTGGCACCCGGCGAGGTGGTGGGCCTGATCGGCCCGTCGGGCTCGGGCAAGAGCACCTTGCTCAAGTGCCTGGGCGCGGTCATCGAGCCGACGGCCGGACGCATGATCCTCGGCGGGCAGACCATCTACGACGATGGCTGGAAGATCACGGACCTGCGCGCGCTGCGCCGCGACAGTATCGGCTTCGTGTTCCAGGCGCCGTACCTGATTCCGTTTCTCGACGTCACCGACAACGTGGCGCTGCTGCCGATGCTGGCCGGGCGCCCCAATGCCGAGGCGCGCACGCGAGCGCTCGAACTGCTGGCAGCGCTGGATGTGGGGCACCGTGCCAAGGCGCAACCGTCCGAGCTCTCCGGCGGTGAGCAGCAGCGCGTGTCGATCGCCAGAGCCCTGGCGAACCGGCCGCCGGTGATCCTGGCCGACGAACCCACGGCACCGCTGGACAGCGAACGGGCCCTGGCCGTCGTGCGCATCCTCAACCAGATGGCCACGCAATACCACACGGCCATCATCGTGGTGACCCACGACGAGAAGATCATCCCGACCTTCAAGCGGATCTATCACATCCGGGACGGTCGGACCGAAGAAGAGGCTGGGCAGGGCTTGAGCCTTTGATCCAGTTCGACCCCGTTGACGTCTACCGATCCGCAAATACCCACCATGAGCACCACGGCGCGCGCGCGCGACCAGACCACCGGCGAAGAGATCGCCAACAGCCTGAGTCACGGCGTCGGATTCCTGCTCGCCTTGGCCGCCCTGCCCGTGCTCGTGCATGCCGCCGCACAACGCGGCCGCGCTGCCGACGTGGTCGCAGCCAGCCTGTTCGCCGGCACGATGATCTTGCTGTACGGCGTCTCGGCGCTGTACCACGCCTTGCCCAGCGGCCGAGGCAAAGTCTGGCTGAACCGGCTCGACCATGCCTCCATCTTCCTGTTCATCGCCGGCAGTTACATGCCCTTTCTGCTCGGTGTGCTGAGCGGCGCGTGGGGCTGGTCGCTGTTCGGCGTGGTCTGGGCCGCCGCAGCGCTGGGCGCCATCTCGAAACTGCTCGACCGGCTGAAACATCCGCTGTGGTCGACCGGTCTGTACGTCGCCATGGGATGGGTGGTGCTGATCGCCGCCGTGCCCTTGTTCGAGCGGATGTCGGCGTCTGGCCTGGCCTGGCTGGTCGCGGGCGGTGTGTCTTACACCCTGGGTGCCGTGGTCTTCGTGTTCGATTCGAAGGTTCGTTATGCGCACTTCGTGTGGCACCTGTTCGTGATGGGCGGCAGCGCCTGCCATTTCTGCGCCGCGCTGTGGCACGCGGCGGCGTGACGACATATCGCCACTGCTGCGCAGCATGCCCGGTGCCGACGCACCGCGCCTTTACCCGTTACACGGGCTGCACGGCCTTCTCTCCGCGAAGCATCACCAGCAGCATCTTGAAGGGGCCTGTGGGGCTGACTGCGTGCGGCACGTTGGCTGGCATCAGCAAGGTGTCGCCCTCTGCAAGCCGATAACCGGCACCACCGACTTGAAAGTCGGCATGGCCCTCGACGCCGATCACCAGCGCATCGAATGGCGCGGTGTGTTCGCTCAACCCCTCCCCGCCGTCGAAAGCAAACAGGGTGACGCTGCCGCCTGCATTCTTGGCGAGCATGCGGCTGACCACTGCCTTGTCCTGGTAATGAAGCATCTGCTTCAGATTTTCCAGCCTGGGTGGAACGTACGATGGCTTGCCGGGGTCGTTCATGAGTTCATCCTTTTCGGTCGGACCGCCTTGACGCGGAAAGCCGCCTTGGCTTTGCGGGGGTGCCGGGGGCTGACATTCACGTCGTCGGGCATGGCCGATTCATTGCAGGTTCGGAATCGGCTTGAAGCCGGCGTGTTCAAAGTGGCTGCCGTTTTGCGCATCAGCACGTGCAGGCTGTAGTCGCTGTAGTCGGTGTCGTCGCAAAGCCGCATGCCTCGCCTTAAAGATGCACGCAGTGTATTGCTTTAATGGGCGTTCATCTTTAAGATGCATCAAGCGTCCATGTTTATCCCGGCCCTGGGTCCGGCATCGATCACGAACCCCGCCCCCGCCATGACGACTTCCCTTCCCACCCTCGCGGCCACACCGCCAGCCCCAGTGCCCTCACCCCAGGGCTGGCCGCTGCTGCGGCTGGGCTTCCGTCCGTTCTACCTGGGCGCCGCCGCCTACGGCATGCTGGCCGTGCCGCTGTGGATGGCACTGCTGCTGGGCCAGGTGTCGTTGAACCTGACGGTGGCGCCGGTGCTTTGGCACGCCCATGAAATGCTGTTCGGCTTTGCCGTGGCCGTGATCGTGGGTTTCCTGCTCACGGCGGGCAAGGCCTGGACCGGCCTGGCCACGCCGCGCGGCGCGGTGCTGGCGGCACTCGCCGGGCTTTGGCTGGCCGCGCGGCTGGCGGCGTTGTTTGCGCCCTATGCCGTCTATGCGGTGCTGGACCTGCTGCTGCTGCCGCTGGTGGCGGGGATTCTCATCTCGGTGCTGCTGCGCGCCGGCAACCGGCGCAACCTGCCGCTGGGCGCGATCCTGGTGCTGCTGACCGTGGCCAACGCGGCGTTTCACGGGGCGGTGTTCGGCGTCATCGACATCGCCCCGGTCCGCGCCCTGCATGCGGGGCTGGCGCTGGTGGTGATGATCGAGTGCGTGATCGCCGGGCGCGTGATTCCTGCCTTCACGATGTCGGCGCTGCCCGGCCTGAAGTTGCAGGCGCCACGCGCGCTGGAGCAGGCCACGCTCGCCGCCACGGCCGTCGGCCTGGCCCTGTGGGTGCTGGCACCGCCCAACGCGTTCACCGCCGCGATCCTTGGCGCCGCCGCCTTGCTGCACGCCCAGCGCCTGTGGCGCTGGAAGCCGCTGCGCACGCGCGCACGCCCCGTCCTCTGGGTGCTGCACGCAGCCTATGCCTGGCTGCCGATCGGCCTGGTGCTGCTGGCGCTGTCCCAACTCGGCGCGGTAGGTGTCTCGGCCGGCATACACGCACTGGCCGTGGGCGCCACCGGCGGGCTCATCATCGGCATGATCACCCGCACCGCGCGCGGCCACACCGGCCGGCCGCTGCAGGTGTCGCGGCTGGAAGTGGCCGCCTACCTGCTGGTGGCTGGCGCTGCGGTGGCCCGGGTTCTGCTGCCGCTGCTGGCGCCCCAGCATCTGGTCATCTGGCTGGTGGCCGCTGCCGCTGCCTGGGGGCTGGCGTTCGCGCTCTATCTGTTCGTCTTTGCACCCTGGCTGATGTCGCCCCGCCTCGACGGCAAGGACGGCTGAGCGTCTGCCTGCCCCATTTCCCCGCCTCGCCGATTTCCAGCGCACGCTGCGCAACTTCCCCAACCCACTGACAAACTGAAAGGCACATCGACCATGTCCGTACTCGCCACAGCCACACTTCCCGCCATCGACCTGCGCACGATCGCACCGCGCGACCGGCATGCCATCGTCTTCAGCCGCTTCGACACCCTGCAGCCGGGGCAGCAGTTGCAACTGGTCAACGACCATGACCCCCTGCCGCTGCGATTCCAGCTCGACGACCGGGCTTTCGGCCAGTTCAAGTGGGCGGCGCTGGAATCCGGCCCGCAAGTCTGGCGCGTGCAGATCACGCGGGTCGGCGTCAAGCCCATCCCGGTGGCCACCGACTCGTGCTGCTCCGGCGGCGCCTGCGGGGGTTGACCCGCCGCGGGCCCGGCCGTGACCTTCGTTGTTCACCGAAGCGTGCCTGCGCTGCAAGTACACCGACGGCGTGGACGTGTGCCGGGTCGACGCCGTCTGTGAAGGCTCGAACTTCCTCGTCGCCGACCCCAGCGATTGCATCGACTGCGCCGTGTGCGTGCCGGGGTGTCCTGTCAGTGTTTCCCGCTAATTTCCCCTCCAAAGTGGCGGGATTTCGTGGTCGGCCGTAACACGAGCTGAAAAGCAAAGGCCCCTGATTTCTTCAACAAAATCAGGGGCTGGACAGACGTCATGAGGCGCTGCGAGGCGAAATCACATGTTCGATCATCACGTCCCAATCTGGCCCTGAGCCGCACCAACGCTCGATGTTCGTCAAAACGCCTGGGCAGATGACCCCGCTCATGGCCCCGAACCGTTGACCACGCGCAGAGCCACAGTCTGCACGGCGCTGTGTTGCTCGAAGCGCGCGAGGCTTGGCTCGGCGGTGTTGCGCACAGTGGACAGCTCATCGCTCACGTCGACGCCCACTCGATAGCCCATAGCACGATAGCCGCGCTGCCGCTTCTCCCACATCCGCAGTAGAGCCGGGTGGCCGGTGTCGACGAAGTCGATGATCCGCACATCGGCCTTGCTGGCGTGTTCCCGGTGCAACCTTCCCGCGTACTGCTGCAGGGTGCCCTTCCAGGAGACCGGCATGGCCAGCACCAGGGTGTCCAGCGGCGGGTGGTCGAATCCTTCGCCGATCAGCTTTCCGGTGGCCACCAGGATGCGCGGCGCCTCGGGAGGCAGTGCATCCAACTCGTCGATGCGGGCGGCACGCCGCTTCTTCGACATCCGCCCGTGCATCACGAACGGCGTCGTGTGCTTTGCAGTCAGGGCCTGGTGGATGGCGTCGAGGTGTTCGGTGCGCTCGGTCAGCACCAGCACTTTGCGGCCTTGCGCGAACGCCGCTGCCGCTTCCCCGGCGATGGCTTCGGTGCGGGCCAGGTCGCAGGCGATGTGCCGAAACACGTCTTGAATTCCCGCCGTGGCCGGCAGGTCGATGCGTGCGAACCGTGATTGCGGCACCACCTCCAAGTTGTGCGGTGCGCCGGCCGGCCTGGCTGCAGTATGGCGGAT
>JAABPT010000448.1 GCA_011391855.1 Burkholderiales bacterium | reverse complement strand
GTAGTACACGTAGAACGGCACCATGATGCGATTGTTGGTGCTGTAGCTGGTCGCCGCCGCGATCCAGCTCGCCATGCCTCCGGGTTCGTTGATGCCCTCCTGCAGGATCTGCCCGGCCTTGTCCTCGCGGTAATACATGACCTGGTCCTTGTCGACCGGCGTGTATTTCTGCCCCTCGGGGTTGTAGATGCCGATCTGGCGGAACATGCCTTCCATGCCGAAGGTGCGCGCCTCGTCCACCAGGATGGGCACCACGCGCGGGCCCAGCGCCTTGTCGCGCAGCAGGATGGTGAGGAAGCGCACGTAGGCCTGCGTGGTGCTGATTTCACGGCCTTCGGCGGTGGCGTCGAGCACCGGCTGGAAGGTTTCCAGCGAGGGCACGGTGAACTGCTCGTCGGCCTTCGTGCGCCGCTTGGGCAGGTAGCCGCCGAGGGCCTGGCGCCTCTCCTGCAGATATTTCATCTCCGGCGTGTCGTCGGCCGGCTTGTAGAACGGGATGTTCGGCAGCTCGCTGTCGGGAATGGGGATGTTGAAGCGGTCGCGGATATAGCGAATGTCCTCGTCGCTCAGCTTCTTGGTCTGGTGCGCCGTGTTCTTGCCCTCGCCGGCGCCGCCCATGCCGTAACCCTTGACCGTCTTCACCAGCAGCACCGTCGGCTGGCCGACATGGTGGTTTGCGCGGTGGAAGGCGGCGTAGACCTTGGCCGAGTCGTGGCCGCCGCGGCGCAGGTGCCAGATGTCCTGGTCGCTCATCTTGGCCACCATTTCCAGCGTGGCGGGCGAGCGGCCGAAGAAGTGCTTGCGCACGAAGGCGCCATCGTTGGCCTTGAAGGCCTGGTAGTCGCCGTCCAGCGTGTCCATCATGACCTTGCGCAGGGCGCCGTCCTTGTCGCGCGCCAGCAGCGGGTCCCAGTTGCTGCCCCAGATCAGCTTGATCACGTTCCAGCCGGCGCCGCGGAATTCACCCTCGAATTCCTGGATCACCTTGCCGTTGCCGCGCACCGGGCCGTCTAGCCGCTGCAGGTTGCAGTTGATGACGAAGATCAGGTTGTCCAGTTTTTCGCGCGCCGCCAGGCCGATGGCACCGCGCGACTCGGGTTCGTCCATCTCGCCGTCGCCGCAGAAGACCCAGACCTTGCGGTTGGCGGTGTCGGCAATGCCGCGTGCGTGCAGGTATTTCAGGAAACGCGCCTGGTAGATGGCCATCAAAGGGCCCAGGCCCATGGAGACGGTGGGGAACTGCCAGAACTCGGGCATCAGCTTGGGGTGCGGATAGCTGGAGATACCCTTGCCGGCCCCCTCCTGGCGAAAGTTCAGCAGTTGCTCCTCGGTCAGCCGGCCCTCCATGTAAGCGCGCGCGTAGATGCCGGGCGCGCTGTGGCCCTGGATATAGAGCAGGTCGCCGCCGTGGGTGTCGGTCTCGCCGTGCCAGAAGTGGTTGAAACCGGCGGCGAACATGTGCGCGAGGCTGGCAAAGCTGCTGATGTGGCCGCCGAGGTCGCCGCCGTCCTCGGGGTGCAGGCGGTTGGCCTTGACCACCATGGCCATGGCGTTCCAGCGCATGTACGCCCGCAGCCGGCCTTCGAGCTTCAGGTTGCCGGGGCTGCGCTCTTCCTGGTCGGGGTCGATGGTGTTGACGTAGCCGGTATTGGCCGAGAACGGCAGGTCGATGCTGCTCTGGCGCGCGTGCTCGAGCAGTTGCTCCAGGAGGTAGTGGGCGCGCTGCGGGCCTTCGGCGCCAATGACGGCGCTGAGGGCGTCGAGCCATTCGCGGGTTTCCTGGGCGTCGGGGTCGTTGGCGGAACCGGGCAGCGAATGCGGCAATGCAGACATGGGCGTCTCCTGGGTGGTCTCGTTTTGTGATGGGGCGGGAGTGTCGCACAACCCGCCAAAATTTCAAATAGTGCTATTTGTTTTCATATCATGAAACGGAGGGTGTCGAAGCGTGGTGCGCACGATAATGCTCCGATGCCTTCGTTGACCGATACGTCACAGCAACCGGCTCCCCCCCGGCCCGGTGCCAAACGCCTCTTCGGGCGCTGGTGGCGGAGCCAGTCGCCCGCTCGCCAGGACCGCTTTGCCACGCTCGGACCGCTGCTTTCCGTGTTGTTGTTCCTGGCCGCGATCATTTCGGCCTTTTGGTACCTGCGCAATGAGGAAATCGAGCGGGAGACCGAATCGGTCAAGCGCGACACCGAGATCACGCAGCAGCAGATCGGCCTGCGCCTGATCCAGAACCAGGAGGCGCTGATCCGCATGGCGCGCGAACTGGCCACCCGGGTCACCGACGCCGACAGCTTCGTCGGCCAGGCCGAGGCCTTCACGCGCGAGCGGCCCGAGATCACCCACATGACCTGGATCGATGCCCGCCGCAGCGTCATGGCCAGCCACTGGGCGATGCTGTACTACCTGAACCCGGGCGGCGACGCACCCGAAACCGCCTTGCCGGTGGATGGGCGCGGCAACGAGCCCGAAGCCACTTTCCGCGCAGCGCGCGAATCCCGTTCGCCCGCCTACTCGCGAGCGTTCGCCGACAGCACGGGCGCAGCCGTGTTCCAGCTTCACGTGCCGCTGATCGAGCAAGGCGTCTTCGCCGGCACGCTGATCACCGAGTACTCGGTCGAGGCGCTGGTGCGCCACTTCGTGCCCGCCGACGTGGCGCAGCGCCACATGATCTCGGTGGTCGACGAACAGCAGCAGCCGCTGGCGGCCACCGTGACCACCCTGCCTGGCCAGGGCAGTCGCCGCGCGCCCATCGTCAGCGAAGCGCCGCTGACACCGGCGCTCAACGGCCTGCTGCTGCGTGGCCAGGGCTGGCGCACCAGCATCGGCCTCATCAGCAATACGCTGTTCTGGATGGTGCTGGCACTTTCGGTGCTCACGGTGTGGATGCTGCTCGGCACCTGGCGCCACATGCGCCGGCGCGCACAAATCCAGGGGGCCCTGGTACAGGAGACCAATTTCCGCCGCGCCATGGAAAACAGCATGCCCACCGGCATGCGTGCGATGGACCTGGACGGCCGCATCACCTATGTCAACGCCGCCTTCTGCCAGATGACCGGCTTCACGCAAGGCGAACTCGTCGGCCGCCTGCCGCCCTACCCGTACTGGCCGCCCGACCGCGTCGAAGAGAACGGCCGCCTGCTGCAGCAGGAATTGCAGGGCCGCAGCCCCAGCGGCGGCATCGAGGTCAAGGTCATGCGCAAGGACGGCACGCAATTCGATGCCCGCATGTACATCAGCCCGCTGATCGACCCCAAGGGGCAGCAGACCGGCTGGATGACCAGCGTGACCAATATCACCGAGGCCAAGCGCATCCGCGACCAGCTTTCGGCCAGCCACGAACGCTTCACCACGGTGCTGGAAGGGCTGGACGCCTCGGTGTCGGTGCTGTCGGTGCAGCAGGGCGAGTTACTGTTCTGCAACCGCAGCTACCGGCTGTGGTTCGGCGCCGACGCGCGCGGCCACCAGCAGATGGCCGGCAGTGTCGAGGGCGCCCACTTCAAGCCCGAGGACGACGACGACGTCGACGCGATGTCGGGCCTGCCGACGCAGCAGCTCACCGAAACCGGCGCCAACCCGCGCGAGGTCTTCGTGGCGTCGCTGCAGAAATGGTTCGACGTGCGAGCGCGCTACCTGCAGTGGACCGATGGCCGACTGGCGCAGATGCTCATCGCCACCGACATCACCGCCCGGCTGCACGCCGAAGAGCAGACCGCGGCGCAGGCCGAAAAGGCCCAGGTGACGAGCCGACTGGTGACCATGGGCGAGATGGCTTCGTCGGTGGCGCACGAACTCAACCAGCCGCTGACCGCCATCACCAACTACTGCAACGGCATGGTCTCGCGCGTGCGCGCCGACACGATCGAGCGCGAGGACCTGGTTGCCGCACTGCAGAAGACGGCGCGCCAGGCCGAGCGCGCCGGCCAGATCATCCGCCGCATCCGGGCCTTCGTGAAGCGCAGCGAACCCCAGCGCCAGCCGGCGCAGGCGCGCCAGATCATCGACGACGCCGTGGACCTGGCCGGCATCGAACTGCGCCGCCGCAGCGTCACCATCCACACCTACGTGGCGCAGCGGCTGCCGCTGATCATGGTCGACCCGATCCTCATCGAGCAGGTGGTGCTGAACCTGCTGAAGAACGCCGCCGAGGCCATCGACAGCGCGCAACTGCCGCCGGCGCGTCGGCACATCGAACTGCGCGTGGTGCCGCGCCACACGCCCGACGAAGGCGGCGTCATCGAGTTCAGCGTCACCGACATGGGCCCCGGCCTCAAGGACGAGGTCATCGGCCGCCTGTACGAGGCTTTCTTCTCGACCAAGGCCGAGGGCCTGGGCATCGGCCTGAGCCTGTGCCGCACCATCGTGGAGTCGCACCGCGGCCGGATGAAGGCGCAGAACATCTACAATGGCGAGCTGACTGTGGGCTGCCGGTTTGCCTTCACCTTGCCGGTGGACTTGCCCGCCAGGCAGCACGCCGAGACCGACTCCGCCTTCGCCCAGTTCGAGGCGGCTCCTTCCACGAACCCCACCGCCGTTTCCGAATGAGCCTGATCCCCAAGAAGGGCACCGTCTATGTCGTCGACGACGACGAAGCGGTGCGCGATTCGCTGCAGTGGCTGCTGGAAGGCAAGGACTACCGCGTCAAGTGCTTCGACTCCTCGGAGTCGTTCCTGTCGCGTTTCGACCCGCGCGAAGTGGCCTGCCTCATTGCCGACATCCGCATGGACGGCATGAGCGGCCTGGAACTGCAGGACCGGCTGCTGGAACGCAAGAGCCCGCTGCCCGTGGTCTTCATCACCGGCCACGGCGACGTGCCGATGGCGGTGACGACCATGAAGAAGGGCGCGATGGACTTCATCGAGAAGCCCTTCAAGGAAGAGGAACTGCTCGGCCTGGTGGAACGCATGCTCGACCAGGCGCGACAGTCTTTCAGCCAGCACCAGGAACAGGCCAGCCGCGACGCCCTGCTCTCGCGCCTGACCACGCGTGAGGCGCAGGTGCTGGAACGCATCGTCGCCGGGCGGCTGAACAAGCAGATCGCCGACGACCTGGGCATCAGCATCAAAACGGTGGAGGCGCACCGCGCCAACATCATGGAGAAGCTGAACGCAAATACGGTCGCGGACCTGCTCAAGATCGCCTTGGGAGCGCAACGGGCCTGACCGTTGTTCCCTCGCGACCGTCTTTGCGCAAGCGCTGAACGCACAGCTCCCCCCAGCCCCCTCCGGGAGGGGGTTCCAGTCAGACTGACGAAGGAGTGCCGGGCATGACCGCGCAACTCATCGACGGCGTTGCGCTGTCGAAAACCATCCGGGCCGATGTGGGACGACGCGCCGTGGCGCTGGCCGCGCGCGGCCGGCCGCCGGGGCTGGCGGTGATCCTCGTCGGCGACGACCCGGCCAGCGCCGTGTACGTGCGCAACAAGGTCAAGGCCTGCCGCGAGCACGGGCTGTATTCGGTGCTGGAGCAGTACGACGCCACGCTGGCGCAGGCCACGCTGCTGGAGCGCATCGCGGCGCTGAATGCCGACCCCGCCATCCACGGCGTCCTGTTGCAGATGCCGCTGCCGCGGCACATCGACGCGCAGAAGGTCATCGCGTCGATCGCCACGCACAAGGACGTCGACGGCTTCTCCGTGCTCTCGGCCGGTGAACTGATGACCGGGCTGCCGGGCCTGCGGCCGGCCACGCCCTTCGGCTGCATGAAGATGATCGAAAGCACAGGGCAGGCGATCCGCGGCAAACACTCCGTGGTCATTGGCCGCAGCAATACCGTGGGCAAGCCGATGGCCCTGCTGCTGCTGCAAGCCAACGCCACCGTGACGGTGTGCCACAGCGCCACGCCGGATCTGGCCGCGCATACGCGGCAGGCCGACATCCTGGTCGCCGCCGTTGGGCGGCGCAACATGCTCACGGCCGACATGGTCAAGCCCGGCGCCATCGTCATCGACGTCGGCATGAACCGCAACGACGCCGGCAAGCTGTGCGGCGACGTCGACTTCGAAGCCGTGCGCGAGGCTCTGGGCCCGGCCGGCTTCATCACCCCGGTGCCCGGCGGCGTCGGCCCCATGACGATCACGATGCTGCTGGTGAATACGCTGCAGGCCGCGGAGGCTCAGGCATGAACCCCTTGCTGCAAAGGACCGAGCTGCCCGACTTCGCGGCCATCCGGCCCGAACACGTGGGCCCCGCGCTCGACGTGCTGCTGGTCGACGCCGAGGCCGCGCTCGAACGCGCCGTCGGCCCCGACGTGGCGGCCGACTACGACGTCCTCGCCGCGGTGCTCGACCCGGCGCTGGAGCGGCTGCGCTCGGCCTGGGCTGCAGTGGGCCACCTGCAGGCGGTGGCCGACACACCCGAGCTGCGTGCCGCCCATGCCGCAAACCAGCCGCGTGTCATCGACTTCTATACGCGGCTCGGCGCCGACGCCCGGCTGTTCGCCAAGTACCAGGCCGTGGCCGCCGGCCCGGGCGCCGCGCAACTCGCACCGGCGCAACGCAAGGCGCTGGCCGACGCGCTGCGCAACTTCGTGCTGGGCGGCGCCGAACTGCAGGGTGCGGCCCGTGCTCGCCACGCCGCCATCCATGACCGCGCCGGCGCGCTCTCGCAGCAGTTCGGCGACCACGTGCTGGACGCGACCGATGCCTTCTCGCTGTGGGTCGCCGACGAAGCTGAACTCGACGGCGTGCCCGACGACGTGCGCGCCGCCGCACGCACCGCCGCCGCAGCTGCCGGCCGGGACGGCTGGCGCCTGACGCTGCAAGCACCCTGCTATGTGCCGGTGATGCAGTTCGCCCGCCACCGCCCGCTGCGTGAAGCGATATTTCGCGCCTACAACACGCGTGCCAGCGAGTTCGGCCCGGCCGCACTCGACAACGGGCCGTTGATGCGCGAACTGCTCGAACTGCGGCACGAGGAAGCGGCGCTGCTCGGCCACGACACCTACGCGCACCTGGCGCTGGTGCCGAAGATGGCGCGCTCGCCCGGCGAGGTGCTGGCCTTCGTGCGCGACCTGGCCGGCCGGGCCCGTCCCCACGCCAAGCGCGAGGTGGCGGACATGCGCGAGTTCGCCACGCGCGAACTGGGCCTGACCGACCTGCAGGCCTGGGATCGCCCCTACGTGGCCGAACAGATGCGGCAGGCGTGCTACGCCCTGAGCAGCCAGGAAGTCAAGCAGTACTTCACCGAACGGCGGGTGCTGCCGGGGCTGTTCCGGCTCGTGGAGTCGCTGTTCGGCGTGGCCATCCGCGAAGACAGCGCAGCGGTGTGGCACGACAGCGTGCGCTTCTATCGCGTCTGGCGCGGCAGCGAGCCGGTGGCGGCCTTTTACCTGGACCTCCATGCCCGCGCCGGGAAGCGCTCGGGCGCCTGGATGGACGACTGCCGCGCCCGCTGGCGGCGGCCCGACGGCAGTCTGCAACTGCCGGTGGCCCACCTGGCCTGCAATTTCGCGCCGCCGGTGGGCGACCGGCCTTCGCTGCTGAGCCACGACGACGTGATCACGTTGTTCCACGAATTCGGCCATGGCCTGCACCACATGCTGACGCAGGTCGACGAGATTGCGGTCTCGGGCATCTCGGGCGTGGAAGGTGACGCGGTGGAACTGCCCAGCCAGTTCATGGAGAACTTTTGCTGGGAATGGGACGTGTTGCAGCGCCTGACCGGCCATGTGGAGACCGGCGAACCCCTGCCGCGCGCGCTGTTCGACCGCATGGTGGCCGCGCGTCATTTCCAGAGCGCGCTGCAACTGCTGCGCCAGTGCGAGTTCGCGCTCTTCGACATGCGGTTGCATGCCGAACCCGGCGCCGCAACGCGAGTGCAGCAGGTGGCCGACGAGACCAGCGCCGAGGTTTCGCCGCTGCCGCCGCCACCCGACTATCGATTCGGCAACAGTTTCACGCACCTGTTCTGCGGCGGTTATGCCGCCGGCTATTACGGCTACGCCTGGGCCGAGGTGCTGTCGGCCGACGCCTACGGTGCCTTCGAGGAAGCCGGCGTCTTCGACGCGGCCACTGGCGAGCGGTTCCGCCGCCAGATCCTGGAAGTGGGCGGAAGCCGCCCGGCGCTGGAGAGCTTTCGCGCCTTCCGCGGCCGCGATCCGCAGATCGACGCGCTGCTGCGCCACCAAGGCCTGGCTTGAGCAGGTGGCCCAGGTCGGCTAGATTGGTGGCCTTTCGATCCACAGCACAGGCTTGCGGAAGATGACCTCCCTGATCACGCGTCTTTTGGCCGCTGCGCTGCTGCTCGCGCCGGCCTGGTCGGCGCATGCGCTGTACAAGGTGGTGCAGCCCGATGGCAGCGTCACCTACACCGACCGGCCGCCGGCCGCCGGCAGCGGCCGCATCATCACGCTCGGCCGCGGCGCCGCCGTCGAGGCGCCGGAAGTGAGCATGCCGCTGGAACTGCGGCAAGCCGCACAGCGCTATCCGGTCACGCTGTACACGTCATCAGACTGTGCCCCTTGCGACAGCGGCCGGCGTCTGCTGCAGCAACGCGGTGTCCCCTACAGCGAACGCCTGGTGACCAGCGAAGAGGACGCCGTGGCGCTGGAGCGCAAGGTGGGCGGCCGCACAGTGCCGGCGCTGACCATCGGCACGCAGCCGCTGCGCGGCCTTTCTGAGACCGACTGGTCGGCCTACCTGGACGCCGCGGGCTATCCGCGCGAATCGCGCCTGCCGCGCAACTGGCAGCCACCGGCACCCACCCCCCTGGTCGAGCGGATCCCGGCGCCCCTGCCGGCGAGGGAACCAGCGCCGCCGGCTGAGCCCGCTGCCACCGGCGCACCTGCCGTCGAGCCGAGCCCCCCGGGCACGCTGCGCTTCTGAAGCGACGCCGGCTGCCGGCGTCCGCGCCAGCCGCCGCGGGTATCGATCGGGGTTCCGCCCTGGGTTGCGCCCTTGGGTGTCGCTCCGTCTATGCGCCGGCGTCCTCACCGGGATCTTCGTTCAGCAGTCCGGGCAACAACTGCGCCACCCTCGGCTCGGGCAACGCTTCCACGGACTTGAGGCGGCGCGTCATCACGTTGCTGCGCGTCTGCGCCTGCTCGATGGTGCTGCTGGCCTCGTCGAGCTTCTTCTTGGTCTTGGCCAGCACCTCGCCGAATTTGGCGAATTCGGTCTTCACCGCGCCCAGCACCTCCCACACCTCCACCGAGCGCTGCTCCAGGGCCAGCGTGCGAAAACCCATCTGCAGGCTGGTCAGCGTGGCCAGCAGCGTGGTCGGGCCGGTCAGCATGACCTTGTGGTCCTGCTGCAGGCTCTGTACCAGCCCGGGCCGGCGCAAAGCCTCGGCGTACAGGCCCTCGGTGGGCACGAAGAGGATGGCGAAGTCGGTGGTGTGCGGCGGCGCCACGTATTTTTCACGGATGCTGCGCGCCTCGAGCCTGAGCCGCGTCTCGATGGCCTTGGCCGCCAGCTCCATGGCCGCGGCGTCGGCACGCTCATGCGCGTCGAGCAGGCGCTCGTAGTCCTCGCGCGGAAATTTCGCGTCGATCGGCAGCCACAACGGCGCGCCGTCGTGGCGCTGCCCCGGCAGGCGGATGGCAAACTCGACGCGCTCGCTGCTGCCCGGCACGGTGGCCACGTTGACTGCGTATTGCTCCGGCGTGAACACCTGCTCCAGCAGGGCGGCCAGTTGCACCTCGCCGAAGACACCGCGCGTCTTCACGTTGGTCAGTACACGATTGAGCGCGCCCACGTCGCGCGCCAGCCCCTGCATCTCGCCCAGGCCCTTGTGCACCTGCTCCAGGCGGTCGGCCACCTGCTTGAAGCTCTCGCCCAGGCGCTGCTCCAGCGTGGCGTGCAATTTCTCGTCGACGGTGGCGCGCATCTGCTCGAGCTTCTTCTCGTTGCCCTCCTGCAGCGCGACGAGGCGCGTTTCAACGGCGCCGCGCAGTTCGGCTTGGCGGCGTTCGCTGGCCTCGGACAACAGCCGCAGTTGTTCGGCCAGCGTCTCGCTGAAGCGTCGCAGCGCGGCGTCGGTCTGCTGCTGCATCGCGGCCAGTTGGGTGCGGAAGGAGTCGATCTGCTCGTTCTGCGTGCGCGCCACGTCGCCGCCTTGCGTCAGCAGCATCTGCTGGAAGGTGCCCAGGTCGCCACGCATGGCCTGGCCCTGGCGGCCAAGCTCGTCGCGCAGTTCGCGTTCCAGGCGTTCGATCTGCGGCGCGGTGCGGTCTGGCGGCGACCGTAGCGCCAGCCACACCAGTAGCACCATCAAAAGCAGGTTCAGCGCCAGCAGCGCCGGCACGGCCCAGTCAGGCATGGAACCGCGGCGTATCAGCCACGCCGCTGCAGTTCGGCGGCATTGATCGGCGTCGGCGCCGTGCCGCCGGTGAGCGCGGCGATCAGGTTGTCGGCCGCCAGTTCGGCCATCGCCACGCGTGTGGCCACGGTCGCGCTGGCGATGTGCGGCGTGAGCACGACATTGGGCACCTCCAGCAGGCCCGGGTGCACCGCGGGCTCGCCCTCGAAGACGTCCAGCGCGGCGGCGGCAATGCGGCGTTCGCGCAAGGCCGCAGCCAGGGCCGCGTCGTCGACGATGCCGCCGCGCGCGATATTGGTCAGCGTGGCGGTCGGCTTCATCAGCGCCAGCTCGGCCGCGCCGATGGCGTGGTGGCTGGCCGCCGAATACGGCAGCACCAGTACCAGATGGTCGGCCTCGCGCAGCAGCGTGGCCTTGTCCACCCAGCGCGCGCCGAGTGGCGACTCGATCTCGGGTGCCAGCCGGCTGCGGTTGTGATAGAGCACCTTCATGCCGAAGCCCAGCGCGCCCCGGCGCGCGATGGCTTGGCCGATGCGCCCCATGCCCAGGATGCCCAGCGTGGCGCCATGCACGTCGCTGCCGGTGAACATGTCCCACGACCACTTCTTCCAGTCGCCGCGGCGCAGGAAATGCTCGCTCTCGGCCATGCGGCGGGCCGCGGCCATGATGAGCGCAAAGCCGAAATCGGCCGTGGTTTCGGTCAGCACGTCGGGCGTGTTGGTGGCCAGCACGCCATGCGCGCTGCAGGCTTTGATGTCGAAATTGTTGTATCCCACCGCCATATTGGCCACCACGCGCAATTCGGGGCAGGCCGCCAGCAGCGCGGCGTCGATGCGTTCGCTGCCGGTGGTCAGCGCACCCTGTTTGCCCTGCAGGCGCTGCACCAGTTCAGCCGGCGTGTGGATGGTGTCGTCGGCATTGGCTTCGACTTCGAAGTGGCGGCGCAGCCGTTCCAGGACCTGGGGCGGCACGGCACGGGCAACGAGAACGCGGGTCGGCATGGCGGCAAGTGCTGGTTGAAAGACTCTTGATCTTAAGCAACGGCCGCTGTCAGTTCCATGGAAACCTGCAGCGCATAATCCGCCCCGCTGATAGCCAAGACAAGAAAAGCCCATGATCCACTCGGTCGGCGCGTTCCTCTCCTTGTACGTGTTCTGGCTGCTGTTGTCGGGCTTCTTCACGCCCTTCCTCATGATCGCCGGCGCCGGCTGCTCGCTGGCCGTGGTGCTGTACACGCGCCGCATGCACGTGCTCGACCCCGAGGGCCAGCCGCTGCAGTTGCTGTTGCCGGCTGCGCTGTACTGGTGCTGGCTGCTGGTGGAGATCCTCAAGTCGGGCTGGACCGTCGTGCGCATCATCGTCGACCCCAAACTGCCCATCAGCCCGACCCTGGTGCGCTTCAAGCCCAGCCAGAAGACGCCGGTGGGACTGGTCACGCATGCCAACTCGATCACGCTGACGCCGGGCACCATCACGGTCGAGGCCGAGCCGCATGAATTCCTGGTCCACGCGATCACGCGCGACGGCGCCGCGGGCACGATCGACAGCGACATGGACCGCCGCGTGCTGCGGGCGCTGGAAGGCCACAGGAAATGATGTTCGCCGCCGCCGCGCTGGCGTTGCTGGTGACGCTGGCCCTCGTGGTTGTGCGGGCCGCGCTGGGCCCGACCGTGTTCGACCGCGTGCAGGCCGGCAACACCATCGGCACCGTGGCGCTGCTGCTGCTGTCGGTGCTGGGCTTCCTCACCGGGCGGCCCGAATTCCTGGACCTGGCGCTGACCTACGGCCTGCTCAACATCATCGGCACGGTGGCGGTGCTCAAGTTTTTCCGCTACGGCAACCTGGGCGATCCCGGCGAGGAACTCGAGATCACCGAGTCGACACCGAAGGCGGGTCCATGAAGCTGCTGATCGACCTCGTCAGCTGGGCCAGCATCGTGGTGGGCGGCATCTTCTGCATCGTCGGCGCTGTGGGCATGCTGCGCATGCCCGACTTCTACACCCGCGTGCACGCGGCCAGCCTGGTCGACACGCTGGGGGCCGGCTTCATTCTGTTCGGCTTGCTGCTGCAGGCCGGCTTCACGCTGGTGGCCGTGAAGCTGCTGTTCATCGGCGCGCTGCTGCTGTTCGCCAGCCCCACCGGCACGCACGCGCTGGCCCGCGCCGCCTACGAGCGCGGCCTGAAGCCGCTGCTGGCCGAACCGGAGAATCCATCATCGAAGCCCTGATCATCAATGCGCTGCTGGTGCTGATGGCCGTCGTGGTGGTGGTGCTCGGCCGCAGCCGCAACCTCTTCTCGGTGGTCGTGCTCGGCGGCGTCTACAGCTTCATGATGGCCACGGTGCTGGTGGCCATGGACGCGGTCGACGTGGCGATGACCGAAGCCTCGGTGGGCGCCGGCCTTTCCACCGTGCTCTTCCTCGGCGCGCTGTACCTGTGCGACAGCGAGGAGGCCAAGCCGATCCGCAACCCGGCGCTGCCCGCGGCGGTCTCGCTGGCGGTGGGTGCGGTGCTCGTCTATGGCTCCATGGGCCTGCCGATGTTCGATGACGTGCAGGCACCGATCCACCAGCACGTGGCCCCGCACTACCTGCAGCAAGTGATGAAGGAGACCGGCGTGCCCAACGTGGTGACCGCCGTGCTGGCCAGCTACCGCGGCTACGACACGCTGGGCGAGACCACCGTGGTCTTCACCGCCGGCGCCGGCGTGGTGGCGCTGCTGCGCCAGCGCAGGCGCGGCAAGGGCAAGGAAGACCAGGCATGAAGAACGACCTCGTCCTGCGGGTCGTGGCCAAGCTGCTCATGCCCTACATCCTGCTCTTCGCGCTGTACGTGCAGTTCCATGGCGATTTCGGCCCCGGCGGCGGCTTCCAGGCCGGCGTCATCATCGCCGCCACGATGCTCTTCTACGGCCTCATCTTTGGCCTGCCAGCGGTGCAGAAGGTGGTGCCCGAGCCCTTGGTGGAATCGATGATGGCGGTGGGCGTGCTCATCTACGGCGGCGTCGGCATCGCGGGGCTGCTGCTCGGTGGCAACTACCTCGACTACTTCGTGCTCTCGCACGATACCGTGCACGGCCAGGAACGCGGCATCTTCTGGGTCGAGGTCGGCGTGGCCATCACCGTCTCCGGCGTGATGATGAAGATCTTCTACATGTTCGCCGCCCGCCGCAAGGGCGACCTGTCATGAACGGGCCACCGGGACTGCCCGGCGTCATCGGGCACTTCAGCTATTTCGTCACCATCTTCCTGCTCGTGGCGGGGCTGTTCATCGTCATCGCGCGCGGCAACCTGATCAAGAAGCTGGTCGGCCTGGGCATCTTCCAGACCTCGGTGTACCTGCTTTACATCGCACCGGGCAAGCTGATCGGCGGCACGGCGCCGATCATCGGCGACGCCTTCAAGGTCTACTCCAACCCGATCCCCCACGTGCTGATCCTCACCGCCATCGTGGTGG